>DATMJH010000483.1:0-5676 GCA_035554015.1 Mycobacteriales bacterium | reverse complement strand
ACCTGCTCACCGGGCTGGGGTCGCCCGAGGACGCGGCGCCGGTCGCGGACCACGTGCTGCGGCTGTTCGAGGACCCGTTCGAGTTCGAGGGCCTGCGGCTGTCGGTCGAGGCGAGCCTCGGGGTGGCCTGCCACCCGCAGGACGCCGACAGCTCCGAGGAGATGTTCCGCCGCGCCGACGTCGCGATGTACCAGGCGAAGTCCACCCGTGGCCAGTGGCTGCGCTACAGCGCCGACCGCGACGACTCGAGCATCCACCGGCAGGCACTGGTCGCCGAGCTGCGCGCTGCGCTCGAGCTCGACCAGATCATCGTGCACTTCCAGCCGCAGGTGGACCTCGAGTCGGGGCTGCTCGTCGGCGCCGAGGCGCTGTGCCGGTGGGAGCACCCCACCCGCGGGCTGCTGGCGCCGAGCGAGTTCGTCGGCGTCGCCGAGCACAGCGGGCTGGTCCGGCCGTTCACCCTGCGGGTGCTCGACCAGGCCGTCGCGCAGTGCGTGCTCTGGCAGGACTCGGGTCGTCCGGTGTCCGTCGCCGTCAACCTGTCGGCGCGCAGCCTGCTCGACCGTCAGCTCCCGCGCGACGTCGCGCAGGTGCTGGCCCGGCACGGGCTGCCGCCGGACCGGCTCGTCCTCGAGATCACCGAGACGACGGCCACCAGCGAGCTCGAGGTCGTCGAGGAGGTGCTCGCCGCGCTGCGCGACATGGGCGTCGAGCTCTCGGTCGACGACTTCGGCACCGGGTACTCCTCACTGGCCTTCCTGCAGCGCACCGCCGTGCACGAGCTCAAGGTCGACCGCACCTTCGTCAACGGGATGATGCAGTCGGAGAACGACCTCGCGCTGGTGCGCGCCACCGTGCAGCTCGCCCGCTCGCTCGGCGCCCGCTCGGTCGCCGAGGGCGTCGAGGACGGCGCCCAGGCCGCGGCGCTGCGCGAGATGGGCTGCGACGTCGCCCAGGGCTACTGGCTGTCCCGGCCCATCCCGGCGTCGGGGATGCGCAGCCTGCTCGGCCTGCGGGTCATCGCCGAGCCGAGCGGCGCGGTGGTGCCGGCACCGCGCGCGGGCACGCAGCTGCGGGTGCTCCGGCCGGTCGTGTCCGAGGGCGCGTGACCGGAATCCTCTCCCCGCGTACGGTGTTGGAGTTGCAGTAGCACCGACAAGGGGGTGACAGGTCTCGACTCCGGACGTCGAGACAGGGGAAGCGGGCCGAGGAAGCCGACGATGATCTCGTTAACCACGCGTCGGAACAACACAAGCGCCGACACCAGTCCGCGCGCGTACGCCCTCGCTGCCTAGCAGCTAGGACGTCGCTGTCAGCCCGGGAGAGCCTCCGGCCCGGGACCTGGCATCGCTAGGAGGAACCACTCCCGTGCCGGCCACGGGGCTCGGGAGTGAACACACTGTGGCTGAGCCCGTTCCCGGCTCGCTCGCGTGACCGGGAGGGCTGAGAAAAGCACAGCGAGCTGCGCCCGGAGAAGACCTGTCGAAGCGACGGAGGACGCGGGTTCGATTCCCGCCACCTCCAAGAGCGTGTCGTCCGCCGCCACCGCGCGGCGTACGCACGTTGTTGGCGTCAGCCCTGCGGCGGCTCCTCGGAGCCGCCGCAGGGAGGATGCCCTTGGGCTCACCTGCCGCGTGCCGCCACGCGCCACGACGCCTCGCGCCGTCGAGGTGCAGCGGGCGCGGTGCGTGCACGGTTAGGGTCGGCTGCCGCGGAGCCGCCGCGGCCGCTGTCCCGGCAGGAGGTGCACGAGGTGCGCAGCTACTGCGGGGTCTACGTCGACGCCGGGTACCTCATGGCGGCGGCGTCCATCCGCGAGACCGGCAGCTCCTACCGCGCCGCCACCCACGTCGACGTCGCGGGGCTGCTCCGGTCGCTGGCAGCCCAGGCGGCGGCGCACTCCGGCCTCCCGCTGCTGCGCATGCACTGGTACGACGCGGGTGCGCGCGGGGTGGCCAGCGCGGAGCAGCGCCAGATCGCGACCCTGCCGCGGGTGAAGCTGCGGCTCGGCCGCACGTCGATCCACGGCGAGCAGAAGGGCGTCGACCTCAAGCTGGCGCTCGACCTCATCACGCAGGCCCGCAACCGCGTCACCGACGTCGTCTACCTGGTCAGCGGCGACGACGACCTCACCGAGGCCGTCGAGGAGGCGCAGCACCTCGGCACCCAGGTCGTGCTGCTGGCGTTGCCGGACAAGGACGGCCGCCCGATCAACGTCAGCCGCAACCTGCAGATGGCGTGCGACGAGCTGGTGCTGGTCGAGGACAGCGCGCTCGACCTGCACGTCGAGCGGGCCAGCCCGCCGGAGCCGGCTCCCGCCGGCGAGGAGCAGGCCGGTGCCGTTCCCGAGCAGGAGCGCAGGGACGCGCCGCCGGCCCGGCCCACCCCGGCCCTGCTGGCCGCGCTCGCGGAGCACCGGGCGCCGGCCGCGACGCCGCCGCGGCGGCTGGTGGCGCGGTCGTCGGTGCCCGTCTACTCCTCGAGCACCGGCCAGGCCTCCGCCGGCGACGTCCTCGACGACGACGTCGAGCGGGCCGTGACGACCGTCGTCGAGAACCTGCTGACGTCGTGGTGGGGATCGGCGTCCGCCTCGGCACGGCAGGCCGTGCTCGCCGGCAAGCCGATCATCCCGCAGGACCTCGACCGCAGCCTGCTGCTCGACCTGTCCGCCAAGCTCGGCGTCGAGGAGCTCGAGCCGGCGGCCCGGTTCCGGCTGCGCGAGGTGTTCTGGGAGCGCGCCGAGCGGCTCTGACGACGGCAGTCCGGCCCCGCGGCACCGACTGACGCGACCGGCCCGGGAGTCGCAGCTCCCGGGCCGGTGCGTCAGACGCCCTTGTAGTTGAACACCTGGCGCAGCGTGTGCTGCACCGCGACCAGGTCGGTCTGGTCGGCCATCACCTGGTCGATGTCCTTGTAGGACGCCGGGTGCTCGTCGAGCAGCGCCTGCGCGGCATCGGCGTTCCACGACCGGCCGGCCATCGCCTCGCGCAGCGAGTCGACGGACAGCTGCTTGCGCGCCGCCGTGCGCGACAGGCGGCGCCCCGCGCCGTGTGAGCACGAGGTGTACGACGCCGTCGCGCCGAGCCCGGTCACCACGTAGGAGCTGGTGCCCATGGAGCCCGGGATGACGCCCTCGTCGCCCCTGCCGGCCTTGATGGCGCCCTTGCGGGTGATCCACAGGTCCTTGCCCATGTGGTGCTCGAGCTGGGTGAAGTTGTGGTGGCAGTTGATGGTGCGGACGTGCCGGCCGCTACCGACCACCTCGAGCAGCGACGCGAGCAGCCGCTCGGCCATGACCGCGCGGGAGCCCATCGCGTAGCGCTGCGCCCAGAGCATGTCCTCGATGTAGGTCTCGAAGGACGGCTCGCCCTGGACGAGGTAGGCGAGGTCCGGGTCCTCGAGCGTGATGAAGCGCTCCTTCATCAGGCCCTTTGCCTCGGCGATCGCCCGCTGCGCGAGCTGGTTGCCGATGCCGCGCGAGCCGGAGTGCAGCACGGTCCAGACGACGTCGCGCTCGTCCAGGCACACCTCGACGAAGTGGTTGCCGGAGCCCAGCGTGCCGAACTGCTCGGCCGCCGTGCGCTCCTGCTTGCCTGTCAGCTCGGTGCGCGGACGGCCGAGCGCCGCGAGCCGGTCCTCGGCGACCGGCGCCGGGTGCCCCTTGCCGACACCGGACGGGATCCGCTGCATGACGAGCGGCATGAGCACGTCGAGGCTGTCCGGCAGCTCCGACGCCGTCAGCGTGGTCTCGGTCGCGACCATGCCGCAGCCGATGTCGACGCCGACGCACGACGGGATGACGGCGCCCCGCGTCGGGACCACGGACCCGACGGTGGAGCCGAGGCCCTTGTGCGCATCCGGCATGAGCGCCACGTGACCCTCGACGAACGGCAGCCGAGCCGTGCGCGCGGCCTGCGCGACGGTGTCCGGCTCGATGTCGCTCGCCCAGGACAGCAGCTTGGGTGCGACCTGCTTCGCCGGCACGGCGGTGCTCCTCTCGTCTGTGTGATGTGTACGCCTCCACGGGAGGAGTCGAACCTCCGACCTCTCGGTTCGTAGCCGAGCGCCCTGTCCGCTGGGCGACGTGGAGAGAGGGACGTGCGCCGGCGCCCCGACCGGCGCCGGCGCACGTCAGGCCGCGGCCCCCGACGGGGCAGTCGCGACCTTGCGGGGACGACCCGGGCGCCGCTTCTCGCGCACGACCGCGCCCCGCTCGAGCAGCACGCCGCCCCACACGCCGTCGGACGTGCCGAGGGCGAGCGCGCCGGCCAGGCACTGCTCGGTCAGCGGGCAGGTGGCGCACACCGCCTGCGCGGACGCCAGCTGCTCCGGGGTGTCCGGGAAGAAGACCGCCGGGTCGACGGTCGGGTCGGTGCACGACGGGCGCGTGCGGGCGGTCAGGGTCGGGTCGAGCGTCATGGCGGTCACCTCCTCGGTGGCGTGGCGGTGTGTGCAGGAACGGCGAGAGCCGCCTCGCGGCGGCCGGTCGGGCGCTGCGGGCGGCTCTCGGGGGAGACCTCGTCGTGAGGGCTACCCGGGAGACTCCCGCGAGGTGCTGAAGGGGTACCGGTTCAGGGGCATGCCGGCGCCCGGGCACGCGAGGTCGGACCGGCGCGGTGTGCGCGTGGTCGACCAGCTGATGTGCTCGAGCACGACGAGGCTCCAGTGGGCGTGAGGGGTGGGACGTGCCGGGACAGGGTGAGACCCGCCTCTCGCCGCGTCAACCCCGTTTCCGCTGGTAGTCACCGGGTCGCGGACGGCCTGCCCGAGACCTCGGGCGCTCCGGCAGGAGTAGGACGCCCCCCTGGTGCGCACACACCAGAGGTGCACCTGCTGCTCCTCGCCCCGACGGCGTCGGCCGACGACGCGCTCGTCGCCGACGAGGTCACGCTGAGCGAGGCGCTGCTCGCCGCGGTCGTCGTCGTCGCGTCGGTCCTGGTCGCCGTCGTGCTGCGCCGCGTGCTGGTGCACACCGTCGACCGCGAGGCGGGGCGGCAGCTCGGTCGGGTGCTGGGCCGGTTCCTGTCGGTCGTCGTGGTCGGCATCGGCGTCGTGTACGCGCTGGACTCCCTCGGGGTGCGCGTGGGCCCCCTGGTCGGCGCGCTCGGCATCGGCGGCATCGCGCTCGCCGTCGCCGCGCAGGACCTGCTGCAGAACTTCGTCGCCGGCGTGGTGCTGCAGGTGCGGCACCCGTTCCGCGTCGGCGACCAGATCCGCAGCGGCGACCACGAGGGTGTGGTCGACGACGTCAACCTGCGCACGGTCGAGCTCACGACCTACGACGGGCTCAACGTCTACCTCCCGAACGCGGAGGTGCTCAAGCGGCCGATCGTCAACTACACCCGCACGCCGTACAGCCGCACCGAGCTGACGGTCGGCCTCGCCTACGACACCGACCTCGAGGCGGCGCAGGCGGTGCTCGTGCAGGCGTGTCGCGACACGCCCGAGGTCCGCGACACGCCCGCCCCGCAGGCCTGGGTGCTGCGGTTCGGCGAGTCGTCGATCGACGTCGCTCTCCACTACTGGCACCCAGCGGACATCGCCAGCCGGTGGCGGGTGCGCAGCGCCGTCGCGATGGCGGTCAAGCGGGGTCTCGACAAGGCCGGCATGACGATCCCGTTCCCGCAGCGCACGCTGTGGTTCGGCCCCGGCGAGACCACGCTGCGGGTGCAGGAG
>DATMJH010000482.1:0-4981 GCA_035554015.1 Mycobacteriales bacterium | reverse complement strand
TCCCCGTGGTGTCCGACGACCCGCTGCGGGTCGTCGGACACCACGGGGACGCCCTCGAGCGACAGCCACCTGCGCCCGTCGACCTGCGCGACGACGGCGCGCGGCGAGCCGTCCGCCACGTTCCGCGCCTTCCTCGACGTGCCGTTCGTGATGACGCGCACCAGCCGAGCCTCGGCGTCCCAGGTGAACCCGACGGCGACGACATGCGGGGTGCCGTCCGGCCGCAGCGTCGTGAGGGTCGCGAGGTGCCGCTCCTGCAGGAACGCGCGCACCGGGTCGGGGAGGTCCGCGGGGTCGTACGCCATGTCGCGCACGCTAGGGCGCGCGGTCGTGACAGGCTCGCCGGACACATGGAGCGCACCCTCGAGCAGGCCCTCGCCGACGGTCCCGGCTGGCCGGACGCCGCCCCCGCAGCGGGGCCCCTGTCGGGCACCCGCGTGCTCGACCTGTCGCGGGTGCTGGCGGGCCCGTACTGCTGCACCGTGCTGGCCGATCTCGGCGCCGACGTGCTCAAGGTCGAGCGCCCCGGCGCGGGCGACGACACCCGGCACTGGGGCCCGCCCTTCCACGGCGACGACGCCGCGTACTTCTTCTCGGTCAACCGCGACCGCCGGTCGGTGGCGCTCGACCTGACGACCGACGCGGGGCGGGCCGTCGTGGCCCGGCTGGCGCGGGCGGCGGACGTCGTCGTCGAGAACTTCCTGCCGCGACACCTGCGCTCGCTGGGACTGGCCGACCTGCAGGCGTCGACGACGGCGGTGTGGGTGTCGGTGCGCGGCGCCGGTGGCGACGGGCCGGACGGTGAGCTGCCGGGCTACGACGTCATGGCGCAGGCTCGCAGCGGGCTGATGAGCGTCACCGGCACGGACCGGCCGACGAAGGTCGGCGTCGCGGTGGCCGACGTCGTCAGCGGGCTGTACGCGGCGGTCGGCGCGGTCGCCGGGCTCGTCGCGCGCCGGCCGCTGCGGGTGGAGGTCGGCCTGCTCGAGGCGGCGGTGTCGATGCTCGTGAACCAGGCGTCCAACGCGCTCGTCGGCGGCGTCGTGCCGCGACCGGCCGGCAACGACCACCCGAACATCGCGCCGTACGGGCCGGTGCCGTGCGCCGACACCGACCTGGTCATCGGCGCGGGGAACGACGCGCAGTTCGCCGCGCTGTGCCGCGCGATCGGGGTCGAGCCGCGGCCGGAGTGGTCGTCGAACGCCGGGCGGGTCGCCGACCGCGAGGCGCTGTCGACCGCGCTGGCCGCGGCGCTCGGGGCGCGCACCGCGCGGGAGTGGACGCCGGTCCTGGCCGCCGCGGGCGTCCCGTGCGCGCCCGTGCAGGACCTGGCGGCCGTGCCGGACGACCCGCAGGTCGTGGCGACCGGCCTGGTGCAGACGGTGCCTCACCCGGCCGGCGACGTGCGCGTCGTCGGGTCGCCGATGCGGTTCGACGGCACGCGGCCGCGGGCGCGACGAGCACCGCCACTGCTGGGCGAGCACACCGACGAGGTGCTGCGGCAGCTCGGCCTCGACGACGCGCAGGTGCAGGAGGTGGTCGGTGCCGACCGGCGGTGAGCTGCTCGTACGGGCGCTCGAGGCGCTCGGGGTGGAGGTGGCGTTCGGGTTGCCCGGGGTGCACAACCTCGCGGCGTGGAAGGCGTTCCCGTCGTCGTCGGTGCGGCTGGTCGGGGTGCGGCACGAGCAGACCGCCGGGTACGCCGCCGACGGGTACGCGCGCGCCACCGGCCGGCTCGGCGTCGCCCTGACGACGACCGGGCCAGGTGCGGCGAACGTCGTCGCCGCGACCGGTGAGGCCTGGGCCTGCCACTCGCCGCTGCTCGTCGTGGCGACCGACATCCCGTCCACCGTGCGCCGGCCCGGCGCCTTCCGCGGGGTGCTGCACGAGACGATCGACCAGGCCGGCTTCTTCCGGCCGGTGACGAAGGCGACGGTGCGCGTCGAGTCGGTCGACGACCTGTTCGCCGACGTCGTCGCGGCCGGCCGGCTGGCGATGGCGGCACCGCGCCGGCCGGTGTACCTGGAGGTGCCGACGGACCTGCTGTCCGCCGCCGGTCCAGCTCCGTCACCGGTGCCGGAGCTGCGCCCGGCCGTGCACGTGGAGCTGGTGCTCGACGACGTCGTCGCGCTGGTGGGCGCGGCGTCGCGTCCGCTGCTGTGGGCCGGGGGCGGCGCGACCGCGGCCGATGCCGGTGCGGTGCTCGGGCGCGTGGCGTCACTGCTCGGCGCGCCGGTGCTCACCTCCTACGGCGGCCGTGGCCTGCTGCCGCCCGACCACCCGTGCGCGGTTGCGCTGCCGCCGCACGAGCCCGCCGTCGGCGGGCTGTGGGACGCCGCGGACCTCGTGCTGTGCGTGGGCAGCGACCTCGACGCGATGAACACCCAGGGCTTCCGGCAGCCGCAGCCGCCGCGGCTGGTGACGATCGACCCGGTCGAGCCGGTCAACTACCCGCCCGACGTGTGGGTGCGCGCCGACGCCGCCCAGGCGCTCGCCGCGCTGGAGGAGGCGCTGCCCGACCCGGGGCGCCGGCCGTGGTGGACGCCGCCGGGCGACCGCGCGCACCTGCGCGGGCTTGAGACGGACCTGCTCGACGCCGTCGAGCAGGCTCTGTCTGCTGACGCCGTCGTCGTGGCCGACATGTGCAAGGCCGGCTACTGGTACGGCGGCTACGGGCGGGTGGCGGCCCCGCGCGGGCTGGCGTACCCGGTCGGCTGGGGCACGCTCGGGTTCGGCTTCCCGGCGGCGCTCGGCGCCGCGCTGTCGGGCCGCCCGACGGTCGCGCTGGTCGGCGACGGCGGGTTCCTGTTCGCCTGCGGCGACCTCGCGACCGCCGCGCAGGAGCGGCTGCCGGTGACGGTCGTGCTGGTCGACGACGGCGGCTACGGGATGCTCGCCTACGACTTCACCAAGGACGGCGAGACGCCGGTGGGGTGCGACCTCGACCCACCGGACTTCGTCGCGCTCGCCGAGGCGTTCCGGGTACCGGCGGAGCGGGTCGGCGTCGACGGGCTGGCCGACGCGCTGCGGCGACACCTCGCGACGGACGGCCCGTCGATGCTGGTCGTGCCGGCCGACCTCCTGCCGCCGCCCAACACGTCGCCCCGCTGGTACCGCGCCGTACCGTGAGCGGGTGCGCAGCAACCTCCTCTCCCGCCGCGATCTCGACTTCCTGCTCTACGAGTGGCTCGACGTCGAACGGCTGACGACGCGTCCCCGGTACGCCGACCACTCGCGCGAGACGTTCGACGCCGTCATGGATCTCGCCGAGCAGGTCGCCACGGAGCACTTCGCGCCGCACAACAAGAAGGCCGACCAGCAGGAGCCGACCTTCGACGGCGAGCGCGTCACCGTCATCCCGGAGGTCAAGGCGGCCCTCGACGTCTTCGCGAAGACCGACCTGCTGTCCGGGAGCATGGACGCCGGGCTCGGCGGCATGCAGCTGCCGCACGTCGTCAGCGGGGCGGTGTTCACCTGGTTCCAGGCGGCCAACGTCGGCACGTCGTCGTACCCGTTCCTCACTGTCGGTGCGGCGCACCTGCTGATCGAGCACGGGACGCCCGAGCAGGTCGAGACGTACGTGCGGCCGATGCTGAGCGGGCGGTTCTTCGGCACCATGTGCCTGTCCGAGCCGCAGGCCGGCTCGTCGCTGGCGGACGTGACGACGCGGGCCGAGCCGCAGGACGACGGCACGTACCGGCTGTTCGGCAACAAGATGTGGATCAGCGCGGGCGAGCACGAGCTCTCCGAGAACATCGTGCACCTGGTGCTGGCGAAGATCCCTGGCGCGCCGGCGGGCGTGAAGGGCATCAGCCTGTTCGTGGTGCCGAAGGTGCTCGTCGGCGACGACGGCTCGCTCGGCGAGCGCAACGACGTCGTGCTGGCCGGGCTCAACCACAAGATGGGCTACCGCGGGACGACGAACACGCTGCTCAACTTCGGCGAGGGCCGGTTCACGCCGGGCGGGGCAGCCGGGGCGGTCGGGTACCTGGTGGGGGAGGAGCACCGCGGGCTCGCCTACATGTTCCACATGATGAACGAGGCGCGCATCGGCGTGGGCAGCGGCGCCATGGCGCTCGGCTACACCGGCTACCTGAAGTCTTTGCAGTACGCGCGCGAGCGGCCGCAGGGCCGGCCGATCGCCGCGAAAGACCCTGCAGCACCGCAGGTCCCGATCGTCCAGCACGCGGACGTCCGGCGGATGCTGCTCGCGCAGAAGTCATACGTGGAGGGCGCGCTGGCGCTCGTCCTGTACTGCCGGAAGCTGGTGGACGACGAGCAGACGTGCGCGACCGCGGAGGAGCGCGAGCGGGCGCACCTGCTGCTCGACACCGTCACGCCGATCGCGAAGAGCTGGCCGTCGCAGTGGTGCCTGGAGGCGAACAGCCTGGCGATCCAGGTGCACGGCGGTTACGGCTACACCCGCGAGTACGACGTGGAGCAGCACTACCGCGACAACCGGCTGAACCCGATCCACGAGGGCACGCACGGCATCCAGGCGCTCGACCTGCTCGGCCGCAAGGTCGTCATGCACGGCGGCAAGGGACTGGCGCTGCTCGCCGAGACGATCGGCGCGACGACGGCACGCGCCCGAGAGGCCGGGGGAGAGGCGGCCGATCTCGCCGCGCAGCTGGACGACGTCGTCGCGCGGATCGTCGAGACGACCGGGAAGCTGTGGGCCGACATGGACCCCGAGCTGGCGCTCGCCAACGCCAGCGTCTACCTGGAGGCCGTCGGGCACGCGGTGGTCGCGTGGCTGTGGCTGGAGCAGTGGCTCGCCGCTGCCGGCAAGGACGGCGAGTTCTACGACGGCAAGCGGCAGGCGGCGCGGTACTTCTTCCGCTGGGAGCTGCCGCGGACCGGTCCGCAGCTGGACTTGCTCGCCTCGCTGGACCGCACGACGCTGGACATGCAGGACGCCTGGTTCTGAGCGCTGGCCGACGGGTGATGTCCTGCCCTCGGACGTAGGTCATCGCGATGA
>DATMJH010000481.1:0-3675 GCA_035554015.1 Mycobacteriales bacterium | reverse complement strand
GTGCGCCTGCCCCGGTCCGGCCCGGCAGCCGTCGCCGCCGTCGTGCTGCTCGCTGCCGGTACCACCGCCGTCATCGCCCTCACCGGCACCGACGACCCCGCCGACGACGCACCGCCAGCCGATCCTTCGGTGACAGCGGCGCCCGCGGGCGGCGGCAGCTGCCCGCAGGGCGACCGACCGCCGACGGAGGGCGCGCTGTTCCTCGAACCGTCGTGCGGACCGGTCGGCACCGAGGTGACGGCCACCGGCAGCGGTTGCGCCGACACGAACCTCGGGCCCGACGGCGACGACGGGCGGCTCGGCTTCTACGCCGACCCGACCGGCAACTTCTCCGGCGCCCAGCAGACGCCGTTCGACGTCGCGCCGGACGGCAGCTGGACGGTGACGTTCACCGTGCCGGAAGCCGCCCCCGGCGAGCACCCGGTCGAGGTCGCGTGCGACTCGCCGGCGCAGGCACGGGGTTCCTTCCTCGTCCTCGACGAGCAGACCGCCGCCGGCAGCGACCGCGAGGAGGGAGTGCCGAGCGATCGCCGGACGGCCTCGTACGCGGGGACCCTACGGGTGACGAACGCGGCCGACGGAGCCACGAGCGAGGAGCAGGCCCAGATCGGGGTGTCGTGCGCCGAGGTCTGCAACCTCACCGGCCTCGCCTTCGGCGGGCACGCCGTCGTCGTGCTGACGCCAGAGAGCGGCGGGCGGTTCTCGATCGACCTTCCGGCCGGTGCCGGGGACAGGTGCGCGGGAGCGGTGCCGCACGCCGTCACCGGCACGGTCGTGCTGACCGGGAGCACCATGACGCTGGAGGCGTCGTCCGAGACGATCGAGACCGCATGCAGTGACGGGGGCAGGTACACCGAGTACGGGCAGACGCACCGCTTCACCGGCACGCTCGTCGACGGTGAGCCGATCCTCGACTGAGGGCATGCAGGAGGAGTCGAACCAGTGCCGCCCGCCAACCCGCCCCGTCGCACGGCCGTGTCGTTCGGCGTCCTCGGACCGCTCGAGGTCCGCCGCGGCGAGGCCGTGCTGCCGCTCGGCGGAACCCGCCCCCGCAGCGTGCTGGCCGCGCTGCTGCTGTCGGCGCGGCGCGTCGTCGCGGTCTCCTCGCTGCTCGACGCGGTGTGGGACGGGCACGCCGGCGACAAGGCGGAGGCGACCCTGCAGGTGCACGTCTCCGCGCTGCGCCGGGCACTGGGACCGGACGCCGGGCTGCTCGTCACGCGTCCGCCCGGCTACGTCCTCGACGTCGCGTCCGGGCAGCTCGACCTGGACGCGTTCCGGGCGGCCAGCGAACGCGGTCGTGCCGCCGCGCGGGCCGGCGCTCACCGCGAGGCCGGCGGTGCCTTCCGGTCGGCGCTCGACCTCTGGCGCGGTCGTCCGCTCGCCGATCTGGCCGGGCTGCGCTTCGCCGACGAGGCGGCGACGGCCCTGGAGGAGGAGCGGCTCGCGGTCCTCGAGCAGCGGCTCGCCGCCGACCTGGAGGCCGGCAGCGCCGAGGACGTCGTCGGGGAGCTGCACGGGCTCGTCGCCGAGCACCCGCTGCGCGAGGGCCTGTGGCACTCGCTCGTGCTCGCCCTGTACCGGTCGTCCCGGCAGGCCGACGCGCTGGCGGCTCTCGACCGCGTGCGGCGGCTGCTGCGCGACGAGCTGGGCATCGAGCCCGGGCAACCGCTGCAGGACCTGCAGCGGCGGGTGCTGGCGCAGGATCCGACGCTCGCCGTCGCCGTGCCGCGACGGGCCGAGCTCGCACGGACCCGGCCGGCTGACCCGAGCGCCGGTCCGCGCGGAGAGCTGCAGGGACCGGACGGGGTGCACGTCGTTCCGCCGGGGCGGATGCGGATCGGGCGTGACCCCGACGGCGAGCTCGTGCTGTCCGACGACACGGTCAGCCGCCGGCACGCGGAGATCGTCGGCGCCGCGGGCGAGGTGCTCCTGGTGGACAAGGGCTCCACCAACGGCACCCGGGTCAACGGCGACCGAGTCGTGCAGCACGTCCTGCAGGACGGCGACGAGGTGCGGCTGGGCGACGTCGTGCTGGTCTACCGGCGGTCTGCCGGCTGAGCCGGCCGGCGCCGCGGCGGGGTGCCGGCGCGCGGCGGCGCGACTACCGTGGTCGTCGTGGTCGTCGGCGTCGCACTGGGGCTCGTGAGCCTGTTCCTCATGGCCTACGCCGTGCTGGACGCCGCCACCTCGCGCCCGCAGGACGTCCGCGGCCTGCCGAAGGCGCTGTGGCTCGTCGTCATCGTGCTGCTGCCGGTCCTCGGCGCCGTGCTGTGGTTCGTCGCCGGTCGACCCAGGCCCGGCTCCCCCCGGTCGGTGCCGCGCGTGCTGCCTCCGGCCGGCGGCCCCACGTCCTCGCCCGACGACGACGAGGCGTTCCTGCGGGAGCTGCGCCGACGCGCCGACGAGCAGCGCCGCCGGGCCGAGGAGCAGCGTCGCAGCGAGGGACGGCGGGACGAGGGCGGTCCGGCCGCGACGGCCTGAACCAGACCTTCAGCGCAGCGCAAGCGCGCTACGACAGCGTCGGTCTCGACGGACGGGTAGCCCGGTCCATGGTCCGATCGGGCCATGGACGGGGCGTGTCCGATCTGGTCTCTTTGACGTTCAGTGCCGCATCTGCACCAGGAAGGACCGGCCGTGACCGGCAGCATCGACCTCGGCATCGAGGGCATCGCGGAGGGCGAGGAGATCGGGCGGGGCGGGTTCGGCACCGTGTTCCGCGCGCGACAGGTCAACGTCGGTCGGGTCGTGGCCGTCAAGGTGCTCTCGGCGGTCTCGCTGAGCGACGAGACGCTGCGCCGGTTCGAGCGCGAGTGCCGGGCCATGGCTGCGGTGTCGAGCCACCCGCACATCACCGCGCTGTACGACTCCGGCGTCTCGGCGACGGGACGCCCGTACATCCTCATGGAGCACGTCGCCGGCGGGTCGCTGGCGCCGCGGCTGCCGCTGCCCTGGCCCGACGCGGTCGAGATCGGCGTCAAGGTCGCCGGTGCGCTGGAGACCGCTCACCGCATCGGCATCTACCACCGCGACGTGAAGCCGGAGAACATCCTCGTCTCCGCCTACGGCGAGCCGATGCTGGCCGACTTCGGCGTCGCCAAGGTCGCCGACTCCTCCGAGACGCCGTCGGGCAACATCACCGCGAGCCTGCTGCACGCGGCACCGGAGACGCTCTCGGGCGCTCGGCCGTCCGCGGCCACGGACGTGTACTCGCTCGCGTCGACGCTGTTCACGCTCATCGCCGGGCACGCGCCGTTCGCGGCGGAGCGGGACGAGGAGTCGCTCGCCCCGCTCATCACCCGCATCGCGACGGCGCAGGTGCCCGACCTGCGGCCCGAGGGAGTGCCCGACGCCGTCTGCGCGGTTCTCGAGCGCGGGCTCGCGAAGGAGCCGGAGCACCGCCCGGCCACGCCGGCGGACTTCGGCGAGCAGCTGCGGGAGGCGCAGGTGTCGCTCGGCCTCCCGCCGACCGAGATGCTCATCGAGGGACGTGACCGTGCGCCGTCCGGTGCGTTCCCGCTGCCGAGCGACCCTGACGACGAGACGACGATCTCGCGGTCCCGGTCGCAGGTGATCCCCGTGGTGCTCGCTGCCGGTGCGCCGGCTGCAGCGACGGCGCCCGGGCCGGTCGGTGGACCGTGGTGGCAGCGGATCCCGACCGTGGCAGCGGCGGTC
>DATMJH010000480.1:0-3611 GCA_035554015.1 Mycobacteriales bacterium | reverse complement strand
GGCCCGCGAGCAGCGCGTGCGCTGCCGAGTGCCGTTTCAGCGTGAACCGTCGGCGCATCGACTCCGCGAACCGGTCGTCGCCGAGGACGTCGTGGACGATCTGTGCGGCGTCCGTCGCGGAGAACCCATCGAGGTCGACGGGCGAGATCCCCGCCTCAACCGCGAGTTCACCGATGAGTCCGCGCCAGGTCGGCATGCCGGCCGAGATGCTGACGCCGGCGCCGAGGAACAAGACGAGATGGCCGTCGGCCGCAGCTGCGCCCAGCCGATCGGCTTCGACCAGCTGGCGCTCGTCAAGCACATCTCGGCCGGGGTCGTCTCGAACCGCTTGCACCGCGACGTGGTCGCGCTCGTCGTTGAGCACGAGGGCGATGTCCACACCGCACTCGGCGGCCGTCCTATCAAGGGCCGGTACCAACGCGGCCACGACGGCCCCGCGCTCGTGATGAAGACCGCCGGCCCCCGTCCCCGCGAGGGCGAGTCCGATCAGAGGCACCGACCGGGCTCCACCGCGCAGATCCCGCCGAGCCGTCCGGACCGCCTCAGCCAGCCCCTCCGCAACCCATGTCGGTTCACGCAGCCACGCATCGGTGCGGACGAGCCAGACGTCTCGGTCGCCGGAGCGTTCAGGAACCCGCGCGACCCGGCACGGGTCAGGCCACTCGGCAGGCAGTTCCATGGTCACGCGGAACCAGTCGCCTCTCGGCGACAGTCGACTCGGCTCGAAGAGGGACCGCCACGGCGCCGTGATGTCCGGCTCAGCCGACGCAGGCACGAGCACGGCATCGCAGGCCAGCCGCGTCAGATCACCGTGGATGACGAACAGGTGTCCCGACACGAGTTCTCCTGTGAGCCTGCTTGCCTCGAGCGTGCATCAAACAGCACGGCTATCGCCCGCCACGTCTCTCGCTCGGAAGGCGTGCCATCGCGGAGCGACTATGAGCCGGATTCTGAGCCGCCCCTCCGGCCCCGCGACGGCACACGTCTCGTTTCCGGACTTCGCTATTGGCGGCTTGACGGCGGTGCCTGGCCGCTTCGCGGTCACGGCGTGAGGTTCTGTCGGACCCCGGCGCGACAGTAGATGTCAGTTCGACGAGAACCGCTCGTCCCCCCACAGGAGCCGCTATGCAGACTCTCGACCTCCACCTCGGCCGTCCCATCCACCGCGGCCCGCTGACGATCTTCCCGATCTGGAACGCGGACGCTGTCAACATTCGCGGCTACGACCTGAAGGCCCACCACCTCGCCATCGATGAGCTGCCCGACGGCCCCTCCGTCCCGCAGCTCCTCGTCACCAACGCCGGCGCCCGGCCTGTGCTTGTGCTCGAAGGCGAGCTGCTCGAGGGAGGACACCAGCACCGGGTCGCCGCCGAGACGATCGTGGTCCCCGCTGGTCAGCGCTCCCCCATCTCCGTGCGCTGCGTCGAGCAGGGCCGGTGGCATGGCGGGCACCAGCACCAGCGGGACGGACGTCGGGCTCCCGTGAAGGTCCGCGCCTTGGCCGCGCGGGGTCAGGCCGAGGCGTGGCACGCCGTGGCGGAGTACCAGGAGAAGTACCGCGCGAACGAGACCGTATCGCTGCTGCACGCCATCGACGACGTCGAGCAGGACGCGTCTCGCCTCGTGGCCGGGCTCCGGCCGCTTCCCTTCCAATCGGGGGTGATGATCGGCTTGGCAGGCCAGCCGCTTCTGCTCGAAGTCTTCGACTCCCCGCGCACCCTCGCCCACGCCTGGGATGCCCTGCTGCGTTCGGCAGCCGTCGACGCGGCGGGCATGCCGGCCGTGGCCACTCCGGGTCGGCGGGCACGCCGCTTCCTCGACCGGCTGCGCCAGGTTCCGGTGCAGGGGCGCGGTCCCGCCGGAGCCGGCGAGGCCGCCATCGGGGAGTCGCAGTACGCGCGGCTGTCCTTCACCGCCTGGGATGGACGGGTCGTGCACGCTGTCGCGGTCAACCCGCGCCACGAGCTCGTCCTGGCATGACTGGTTGCGCGGCTGAGGCTGAGTGCTGGCCGAGCGACGGATCGGCTCAGGGCTGACGTCGACCGCGATCGGCGGACGCCCTTCTGCGAAGAGGTTCCACCCCCCGGCGTACAACACGTCCAGCACAGGGTCATCTTCGGCAGATCCCCCGACAAGAACCGCTGAATGGACGTAGAACCAGGTCAGCACCGAGGAGGTTGCGTGACGGACGATGCCGAACGGCAGTTCCACCGGGCGATGGTCGAGGTCTACGAGTCGGCCAAGCGCGAGACGGGCTACAACGCGACGCGCTTCCTCCAGATGGTGTCTGAGCAGGGTGGTGTGGCCACCGCACGGCAACTCCTGCATGCGCCGCACGTGAGCGACGGCTTCACGGCGCTGTGGGAGCGAGGCCGGCTCGACCTGGCTGTGGAGGCCGTCATGCTCCGGGACGAGTTCGAGGATCTGTTCACCGACGAGGAGTTCGACATCGCTCGTCAACGCTTGACTGACTACGGCTTCGGAGTGACCCGTTGACGGCCCTGACGCTGGCCCCGTACGGACCCACTGGTACCGGGGCGCTCCGCGACGTCGTGCAGGATCTCCAGCGCGACGACTCGCTCTCCCCCGTCGACGTCGTCGTGCCGAGCGCCGTCGCGGGGATGACGGTCCGGCGCCAGCTCGCTGACCCGGGTCTAGCGAACGTCCGCTTCTCGTCGCTGCCGCAGCTCGTCGAGCGCCTGGCGCGCCGGCACCTCGCCCTCACCGATCAGCGGCCGCTCACCAGCGCCGCGCGCTCCCTCGCCGTCCGGGCGGCCATCGCCGACGGCAACGGCGTCCTGGCCACGGCCGCCGGCCACCCGCAGACCGCCGCGATGCTCGAGGCGCTGTTCGCTGAGCTGGACGCGGCCGACGTGACCGCAAGCGGTGGCGTGCAGCGGCTCCGAGACGCCGGGCGGCAGGAGCTGGCGGACATCTACTCGGCCTACCGCAAGCACATCGGCGCCGTCGTCGACGACGTCGGGCTGGTTCGCGCTGCCGCCCACGCGGTTCAGCAGGGGGTCGCGCCACCGACGACCGTCGTCCTGTACGCACCGCGGCGGCTGTCAGAAGCCGAAGTCACGCTCCTCGAGGCGCTGCGCGACCAGGACCGGCTGCGGGCCGTCGTGTGCACCCCAGCCGTTCCCGACGTGATCTCCCTGCTCGAGCGCCTCCTCGGGCCGCCGGTCGAGCGTCAGGGCGAGCCCGTCCTCGACCCCGAGTTCGTCGTGGCCCCAGACGCTGAGGAAGAGGTCCGGATCGTCATCCGGCGGATCGTGCGCGAGCTTCGCGAGAGACCCCGCCGTCCGGAGAGGATCGCTGTCGGCTACCGGTCCCAGGTCCCCTACGTCCGGCTGCTCTCTGAGCAGCTGAAGTCCGCCGGGATCCCGCACCACGTACCGGAGGGACGGCAGCTGCCGGAGACAGTCGCCGGGCGGCTGCTCCTGCGTCTCCTCGACCTGCCGAAGGCCGAGTTCCCACGCGCCGACGTCATCCAGTGGCTCACCGACGGTCCTGTCGTGCGTGCCGACGGCCGGCTCGTCCCCGTCGCGAGATGGGACCGGCTGTCGCGTGACGCCGGCGTCTCCCGCGGACTGCAGAACTGGCGAGAC
>DATMJH010000479.1:0-2385 GCA_035554015.1 Mycobacteriales bacterium | reverse complement strand
GTGCGGCTGGGCGACGACGGCAGTGCGCTGGCCGACCACGAGCGCGGGTGGTTCCTCCCGCTGCCGGCCGCCGACCTGTCCAAGTCCAGCAAAGGCCTGGACCGGATCGCCGAGAAGTACGACGTCGAGATCACCGGGGCCGAGCGGCTGCTGCACCGCCCGTGCACCCGGCTGGAGCTGCGCCGGCGGTCCGACGGCCGGTTGGCGGAGCGGCTGTGGGTCGACGACGCCAGCGGGCTGCTGCTGCGCCGGGAGACGTACGCGGGCGAGGAGCAGCTGCTGCGGATGGTCGCCTACAACAAGCTGGACCTGGACCCGGCCGCGCTGACCCGCTCGGGCCAGCCGACCCGGCCCTCGCGGGGGCAGCGCACCTCGCAGGTGCGGCGCGAGCAGGCGGTCACCGAGGTCGACGAGACGGGACGCACCGCACTGCGCGAGGCCGGCTGGCTCGTCCCCGACGCCATGCCGGCGCAGTACCAGTGGGAGGGCGCGTTCGCCCTGAGCGCCGGTGACACACAGCCGCTGCAGACCGTGTACAGCGACGGGCTGTACACGGTGTCGCTGTTCGAGCACCACGGGGTCGGGCTGGACCTGGAAGCGCTGCCCGAGGGAGCCGAGCTCAGCGACCGTCTGGGCTTTGCGGCATGGACCTGGCCCGGTGCGGTTCCGCAGCGGTTGGTGTGGGAGGCTGAGGGTACGACGTGGTCGTTGGTCGGCGACGCGCCGCCCGACGAGCTGGCCGCCATGGCCGCGCAGCTGCCGCATCCGAGCTCTGACGGTGTCCTCGCGAGGATCCTGCGGGGTTTGGGCAGGCTGTGGTCATGGGTGTCACCCTGGTCGTAGCGGCACGTACCGCCGACCCCGTGCCGACAAGGAGTCACCGTGAGCGACGGGCACGCCGCCTGGCGCCGTCCCGACTCGGGACAGGAGCCCGCGCCGTGGGAGTCGGCGTCGGTCCGCACCGAGCCGCGCACGCCGCGCGAGCCGGCGACCTACCCGCCGATCCCCAGCCGCTCGCCGGGGGCCGGCCACCAGGACGCGCGCGCCGGCCGTGGCGGCCCCCGGCTCGCCGTCGTCGCGCTCGTCGCCTCGCTGATCGGGGGCCTGCTCGCCTCGGCGGCCACCGTGGTTGCACTGGATCGGCGGGAGCAGGACCCCGCCGAGGCGGCCCAGGAGGTCGAGGAGCAGGTCCGCGAGCAGCCCGACCAGGCGCCGGAGGTGACCGTCGTCGAGGGTCGCACCGCCGTGGAGGCCGTGGCGGAGGCGGTGCTGCCGACCGTCGTGCAGATCGACATCGACGGCGGCGGCCCGCTGGGCACCGCCGCGGGCAACGGCTCAGGCGTCATCTACCGCAGCGACGGCTACATCATCACCAACAACCACGTCGTGGCCAGCGCCGAGCAGATGGAGGTCGTCTTCGCCGACGGCTCGCGTGACGAGGCGTCGCTGGTCGGGCGGGACGTGCTGTCCGACATCGCCGTGGTCCGCGTGGACCGCGACGACCTCACGGCCATCCGCATCGGTGAGACCTCCGAGCTGCGCGTCGGGCAGCTCGCCGTCGCCATCGGCAGCCCGTTCGGGCTGGAAGGTTCGGTGACGGCGGGCGTGATCAGCGCGTTGAACCGACCCATCAGCGTCGGCGAGGGGATCCGCCTGCCCAACGTCATCCAGACCGATGCCCCGATCAACCCGGGGAACTCCGGCGGGGCGCTGGTGGGCGCCGACGGCCGGCTGATCGGCATCAACTCGGCCATCCTGACCAGCGGGTCGCCTGCCAACGCGGGCGTCGGCTTTGCGATCCCCGTCTCCACCGCGGTGGACATCGCCGACGAGCTCATCGAGTCCGGTTCAGTGACCTACCCCTACCTCGGCGTGGAGGGCAGCAACGTCCCCACCGCGGCGGCCGAGCGCCTGGGCGTGGAGCAGGGGGCGCTCATCACCGGCGTCGAGCCGGGCACGCCCGCAGCCCAGGCCGGGCTGCGACCCGACGACGTGGTGGTGCGCCTGGGCACGACGGAGATCACGACGATGGACGATCTGATCATCGCAGTGCGCCAGGGCGAGGTCGGGGACACCCTCGACGTCGTCTACATTCGCCGGGGAGAGGAGCGCACCGCCGAGGTGACGCTCGTGGAACGGCCCGACCTGTAGGTCGGCGAGGACGAGGACCGAGATGGGCGCGTCTGGCTTCGGGGAGGGGACCGCCCCGGTCCTCGCGCTGAGCGCGCCGGGCTTTTGGGAGTGGGTCTTCCTGGCTGTCCTCGCGCTGCTCGTCTTCGGCCCCGAGCGGCTGCCGAAGATGGCCCAGAGCGCCGGCGAGATGATCGCCCGGTTCAAGCGCGAGGCGGCCGGCACCCTCGACGAGCTCTGCCGCCGCCTTGAGCT
>DATMJH010000478.1:0-2372 GCA_035554015.1 Mycobacteriales bacterium | reverse complement strand
ACAGGTGCTGAACCCGGACCTGCCGGTGGCCTACCGCGAGCTCCTCCCGCCCGGGACGACGCCGCGACGCGTGCGCCGGCAGCGGTACTCCCCGTCGTGCTTCCTGCTGCTGGCCGGCTCGACCCAGCGCTACCGCCGGATCGCGCACCACAACATCCACTTCGGCCGGTCGTGGCGGGGGGTGTTCGACGAGCTCATCGACCGCGGCGAGCTGATGAGCGACCCGTCGGTGCTCGTGACCAGCCCGACGCACAGCGACCCGTCGCTGGCGCCCGCCGGCCGCGAGTCGTACTACGTGCTGTTCCCGACGCCGGACCTGTCCGGCCGGCGCGGCACGGTCATCGACTGGGACGTCGTCGGCCCGAGGTACCGCGACGAGGTCGTCGCGCGGCTGGAGGCGCTCGGCTACGTGGGTTTCGGCGACGCCATCGAGGTCGAGCACGTGACGACGCCGGCCGACTGGGCCCGCCGCGGCATGGAGAAGGGCGCCCCGTTCGCCGCGGCGCACACCTTCGGCCAGACCGGCCCGTTCCGGGCGCGCAACCTGGCGCCGACGGTGGACGGCGTGGTCTTCGCGGGGTCCGGCACGCAGCCCGGCGTCGGCGTCCCGATGGTGCTGATCTCCGGCCGGCTGGCCGCCGAGCGCATCCTCGGGCCGGACCCCGGGTACCGCTCGCGCGCGCTCGCGCGTCCCGCACCGCCGCGCCGCTGACCGGCGTGCCACGCGGTCGGTCCGCTCTCGCCCAGGAGACTGACCGGGTGCCCGACCGGCTGACCGTCCCCCGCGGCCACCTGCCGCGCGGGCGGCTGCTGGCCGGACTCGCCGGCTCGGTGCTGGTCGTCGTCGGCGGCACCGGCGCGGGGGCGCTGCCGCGGCCGTCGCCCGGCTCGTGGGCCGGGATCGGGACGCTGGCCGCGACCCCGGCGAGCCGCTCGCTGGCCGCCGCCGTGGTGGCCGCCGGTGTGCTGCTGCTGTGCGCCGCCTGGTGGCGGGTGCGCACGGCGCTCGACGACGTCGCCCCGCGCGCGGTCGCCCGGGCCGCGGCGCTGTGGTCGGTGCCGCTGCTCGTCGGGCCACCGATGTTCAGCCGGGACGTGTACGCCTACGCCGGCCAGGCCGCCGTCGCGTTGCAGGGCCTCGACCCGTACGAGGTCGGCCCCGGCGCGGCGGGCGGCGCATACGCCGAGCAGGTCGACGACGTCTGGCGGGGCACGCCGTCCCCCTACGGCCCGGCGTGGGTGTGGCCGGCGGCACAGCTGCTGCGGCTCACCGGTGACCACGTCGGCGCGGGAGTGCTGGCCCTGCGCGCCCTCGCGGCGCTCGGAGTGGTGCTGACGGGGTGGGCGGTGCTGCAGCTCGCCGCTCGCTGCGGCGTGCCCGGCTCGCGCGCGCTGTGGCTGGCGGTGCTCAACCCGCTGCTGCTGCTGCACGGCGTCGCGGGCGCGCACAACGACGTGCTCATGGTCGGGCTCGTGCTGGCCGCCCTGGCGATCGGGCTGCGGGACCCGCGGCCCTCGCTGCCGCTGGCGGCTGCGGCCGGTGCGCTGGTCGTCGTCGGGGGGCTGGTGAAGGCGCCGGCGCTGGCCGGCCTGCCGGTGCTCGTGCTGGCCGTGGCGGGCTGGCGGGCGAGGGCGCGCGTCGCCGCCGGCGCCGCGGCCGTGGCCGCCGTCGTGCCGGTGGTCACCGGTCTCGGCTGGGGCTGGGTCGCGACCGTCGACACCGGCCGCACCCTGCTGAGCCTGTTCTCCCCGGCGACCGGGCTGGCGACCGCGCTGGGCGCGGCTGCCGAGGCGCTCGGCCTGGTCGCGGAGGCGGACGACGTGCGCGAGCCGGTGCTCGCCGTGCTGGCCGCGCTCGCAGTGCTCGCCGCCGGTGCTCTGCTCCTGCTGACGCCGCGGCTCGGCCCGGTGCGTGCGCTCGGGCTGTCGCTGCTGGCGGTCACCGTGCTCAGCCCCACGGTGCTGCCCTGGTACCTGCTGTGGGCCGCGCTGCCGCTCGCCGCGGTGGCCGGCCGGCGCACCGCGGCGGCACTCGGCGCGGCCTGCCTCGTGCTGTGCCTGCTCACCTGGCCGAGCGGGCGCAGCGTCGTCCGGCCGCCGCTGTACGGCCTGCCGCTCGTGCTCGCCGGGGCCGCGGCAGCCGTGGCCGCACGGCGCGAGCCGGCAGGAGATCCGGTGGCAGCGGCGAACTCCTGACCCACCAGCCCCCGCTCGTCAGGAGCCGTTCGTGCCCTCCACGCCCCGCCGCCCCGCTCTGCTTCTCGCCACCGCCGCGCTCACCGCGGCGGGGGTCGCCGCCGCCGTCGCCGCCTCGGCACTGCCCGGCACCGGTTCGCTCGGTGCCGGCGCCTCGGCGCTGCGGGCGCCAGTGC
>DATMJH010000477.1:0-3230 GCA_035554015.1 Mycobacteriales bacterium | reverse complement strand
CGATGGGCCTGATCCTGTCGGGCAGCGAGGAGCTCAAGTCGCGCTACCTGCCGCTGGTGGCCTCGGGTGAGGCGACGTTCTCCTACGCGCTGTCCGAGCGGGAGGCCGGCTCCGACGCCGCGGCGATGAAGACCCGGGCGGTGCGCGACGGCGACTCCTACGTGCTCAACGGCTCCAAGATGTGGATCACCGGCGCGGCGGTGAACACCCACTTCACCGTCATGGCCGTCACCGACCCCGACAAGGGAGCCAAGGGCATCTCCGCCTTCGTCGTGCACAAGGACGACCCCGGGCTGTCGGTCGCTCCGCCGGAGAAGAAGCTCGGCATCAAGGGCTCGCCGACCTCCGAGCTGTTCTTCGACGACGTCCGGATCCCGGCCGACCGCATGATCGGCGAGGAGGGCACCGGCTTCCTCACCACGCTCAGGACGCTCGACCACACCCGCTCGATGATCGGCGCGCAGGCGGTCGGCATCGCGCAGGGCGCACTGGACGCCGCCGTGGCGTACACCAAGCAGCGGCAGCAGTTCGGCAAGCCGGTGAGCGACTTCCAGGGCGTGCAGTTCCTGTTGGCCGACATGGCGATGAAGGTCGCGGCGGCCCGGCACCTGGTGTACGTCGCCAACGCCAGCGCCGAGCGCGGTGACGCCGACCTCACGTTCCTGTCGAGCGCGTCCAAGACGTTCGCGTCGGACACGGCGATGGAGGTGACGACGAACGCCGTGCAGCTGTTCGGCGGCTACGGCTACACCAAGGACTTCCCGGTCGAGCGGATGATGCGCGACGCGAAGATCACCCAGATCTACGAGGGCACCAACCAGGTGCAGCGCATGGTGATGGCACGGCAGGTGCTCGCCGGCCGGGCCTGACTTGCGAGCGGCTCAGCCGAGCCGGCGCAAGCCGGGCACGTCGGCGCCGACGGTCGCCGTGGCGGACTCTGCCGCGGCGACCTGCGCCAGGTCGTCGGGCGTCGCGGCGAGGACGAGCGCGGCACCGCTCGCGAGCGCGCCCAGCACGAGCGCCAGCGCGCCGGCGTCGGCCGGGTCGGCGTGCACGAGCACCCGGTCGGCCGGGCCGGTGGCGGTGCCGGACGCAGGCGTCACCGGCTCGCCGCCGGCGACCACCCGCACCGATGCCGGCGCGGGACCGCCCCAGTGGTCGCCGTACCCGGGCACCTCGCGGGCGTGGTCGGTGAACGGCGGCGGCGCCGGCTCGCCGGGCAGCCCGAGCGGGGACGTCGACACGACCACCACCTCGTCGACACCGGCCGCGAGGGCGTCGTCCGCGCTCTCGGCGGTGGTGAAGGCGGCGCCGCAGCCGGCCAGCTCGTCCGCCGACGCGGCGACGACGACGTCCGCGCCGGTCGCCACCCCGGCCAGCAGCAGCGCGACCGCCTGCCAGTGCAGCGGCAGCAGCAGCCCGACCCGGCCCGGCGCGCCGAGCCCGTCGACGAGCAGGTTGGCGTCCTTGGCGACCCAGTTCGCGGTGGTGGCGCCGGACAGCTCGACCCTGCCCTCGGGCGTGACGAGCGTCAGGAGCGGCTGAGCGGCGTCGCGTGGTCCGGCCAGGCCGGCGGTCCAGCGCTGCAGCGTCACGGCGCGCAGATGTCGTCGGCCGCCGTCAGCGCCGGCTCTGCGGACGGTGACGGCGACGCGCCGGGCGCAGGTGCCTGGGCGCCGAGGCCGGCCGAGAGCGCGCCCACGACCAGCTCGAGGGTGTCGTCGAGGGACGGGTCGAGCTCGACCTCGGCGCCGGGCACCGCCGCCGCGAGGGTGCGCGCCGCCTCCTCCTGCCCCGGCCCGTGCCGCACCGTGCTGCGGACGGCGTCGCGGCCGCGGTCGGCCGGGGGAGCGGCCATGACGAACCCGCGCTCCTCGAGCTCGCTGCTCACCTGCCGGCCCAACCCCGAGATGCCGGCGCCGTTGAAGACGCGGACCTGCACCTCGGACGGCTCGATCGTCAGCGGCTCGGGCTCGGCGCTGACCTGCGGGTCGGGCTCGCCCGGCGCGAGGTCGCGGCGGAGCCGGTCGAACAGCTGCTCGGCTGCGACCTCGTCGACCAGCACCACCGACTCGCCGCCGCGTCGAGCCGCGGGGTCCGCCACCGGCACCGTGCTGAACGTGACCTGACCGGCCGACGCGCCGCGCATGCGCAGCGCGAGGTCGCGCAGGTCGCCGATGTCCGTGCCCTCGTCGACCTGCAGCGAGTCAGTGACCGCGTCGAGGAAGCTGTTGAGCCGCAGCGGGTTCAGCAGGGTTCCCGCTGACAGCGTCTTGCGGATGACGGCTCCCATGAACTGCTGCTGGCGGCGGATGCGGTCGATGTCACCGCGGGGCAGCCCCTTGCGCTGGCGCACGAAGGCGAGTGCCTGCTCGCCCCCGACGACCTGCCGCCCGGCCGGCAGGTCGATGCCCGAGTCGCGGTCGAACGCGGGCTCCGACAGGCACACCTCGACCCCGCCGAGGGTGTCGACCATGGCCTGGAAGCCGGCGAAGTCGATCTGCACGTAGTGGTCGACGCGGACGCCGCTGAGCTGCTCGACGGTCGCGACCAGCAGCGGCGCGCCGCCGTCGAAGAACGATGAGTTGATCTTCCCTTGGCGCTCCTCGACCACCGCACCGGTCTCCGGGTCGCGGTACTGCGGGATGGTCACGTAGGTGTCGCGCGGGATGCTCACCAGCTGGGCCTGCTCCGAGTCGCCGAACAGGTGCGCGAGGATGATCGTGTCCGCGCGCTGCCCGGTGACGAACTCGTCGCCGCGGCCCTGCGCGCCCTGACCGGCCTCGAGCCCCTCCCGGCTGTCGGATCCCACGAGCAGCAGCGTGCGGGCGCCGGTGTCGTCGTCCGCGGGCCGGCCCTCGCCCGGGAGGTCGAGCACGCCAGCGATCCGGCCGATGTTGCCGTCGTACTTCATGAGCAGC
This sequence comes from Mycobacteriales bacterium, assembly GCA_035554015.1. Classification (GTDB taxonomy): domain Bacteria; phylum Actinomycetota; class Actinomycetes; order Mycobacteriales; family SCTD01; genus DATLGD01. Next base: position 309 of record DATMJH010000477.1, on the reverse strand, counting down.
GCGTAGCCGGCCGTGGCCGCGACCAGCACGGTGACCGACGTCACGACCGCCATCCACGACAGCGCCCGCGCGACGCGACGGCTACGTGAGCGCCGGATCGGCGCCGGTGGGTTCGCAGGAGGGGCGCTCGGCCCGGCGCGGACGGCGACCCGGTGAGGTCCTTCGGGCGCGCCCGGTCCGGCGGATGTGGCAGGTGGGGTTGGTGGCGCTACCGGCCGTCGCGGCCGCGCGTGCTGCGGCCCGTCGGTCGGCGTCGGGCGGCCGCGACGGCCGGTAGCGCCACCAACCCCACCTGCCACACCGCCGGAC
>DATMJH010000476.1:0-8210 GCA_035554015.1 Mycobacteriales bacterium | reverse complement strand
CTCCTGCGGGGTGCGGGGGTGGCGGCGGGCCGGGGACCGGCCGATCGGCCCTCAGCATGTCGAGCGCCGTGGTGGTGCGCTCGACGAGGTCGCCGCGCGCTGCGTCGCTCGCCGTGCGCAGGCAGCTGGCGACGCCGCGGGCGGTGCTGGCGCCGTGACCGACGACGACCACGCCGCGCACGCCGAGCAGCACCGCGCCGCCGAGCTCGTCCGGCGACAGCGGCGCCGTCGCAGCCTCGACCTGGGCGAGCACGTCGTCGTCGACGCCGTGCGCCGCGAGCCGGTCGCGCGCCGCGGCCGTGACGGCGACCGCGGCTCCCTCCAGGCCCTTGGCGAGCACGTTGCCGGTGAACCCGTCGGTGACGACGACGTCGGCCCGGCCGCCGAGCGGCACGTCGTGACCCTCGACGTTGCCGACGAAGGCGCCCGGCACATGGGCGAGCGCGTCCGCGAGCGCTCCGTGCGCGGCCTTGCGGACGGCGTCGCCCTTGCCGGCCTCCTCACCGATCGTGAGCAGCCCGACCCGGGGCCGGTCGAGGCCGAGCCGCACCGAGGCGTAGGCCGCGCCGACGAGCGCGAAGGTCGCGAGCAGGGGCGGTGGGCAGTCGACCGTCGCCCCGGCATCCAGCAGCACCACCGCCCCACCCGGCGACGGCACGACGGCGGCCAGCGGCGGGCGCGCCACACCTCGGACACGGGTGAGTGTGAGGACCGCGGCGGCCAGCGTCGCCCCGGTGCTGCCGCACGACACCATGGCGCCGGCCTCGCCGTCGCGCACCATCCGGGCGCCGACGCGGACGGTGGCGTCGCGCTTGCTGCGGACGGCCCGGACGGGGTCCTCGTCCATCGCGACGACCTGCGAGGCGGGCACCACGGACAGCCGCGGGTCCTCCGCGCGGCCGCGCGCGCCGACCAGCGCCGACGCGACGTCCGCCGGACCGACCAGCGCGACGGACAGCGACGGGTCGGCATCGAGCGCGAGCAGGGCACCGTCGACGACGACGTCGGGTGCGCCGTCGCCGCCCAGCAGGTCGAGCGCGACCCGCGGGCCGCCGGCGCGCGGGCTCAGCGGCTCAGACCTCGACGACGGTGCGCTTGTCGTAGCGGCCGCACTCCGGGCACACGGTGTGCGGCAGCGTGGTGTGGCCGCGGTCGCAGCGGACCAGGGTCGGCGCGCTGGTCTTCCACTGCGCGCGGCGCGAGCGGGTGTTGCTGCGCGACATCTTGCGCTTCGGGACGGCCATCGCTCAGTTCTCCTGGTCCTGTGGGGTGCTGGTCTGCGGGTCGAGCGCTCCGGCCAGTCCCGCCCAGCGGGGGTCCGGGGCGTCGTGCCCGTGCTCTTCGCGCTCGCCGGCCGGCAGGTCGTCGAGCCGCACGCCGCACTCGGCGCACAGCCCGGAGCAGTCCTCCCGGCACAGCGGCGTGAGCGGCAGTGCGAGCACCACCGCGTCGCGCAGCACGGGTTCGAGGTCGAGCAGGTCGCCCTCCATCCGTGCGGTCTCCTCGTCACCGTCGGGCGCGGGCGCGTGCCCGCGCCGGGCGTCGCCGTCGTAGGAGAACAGCTCCTGCAGGTCGACCGTCAGCTCGTCGCTGACGGGCTCCAGGCAGCGCCCGCACTCCCCCGACAGCGGCACCGTGGCGGCGCCGCTCACCAGCACGCCCTCCACGACCGACTCGAGCCGGAGGTCCAGCTCGACGTCGGCCCCGGTCGGCACGCCGATGAGGTCGACCCCGAGGCGCTCGGGCGCCGGGACGGTGCGGCTCAGCTCGCGCATCGACCCGGGCCGGCGTCCGAGCTCGCGCGTGTCGAGCACGAGGGGGCGACGGGGGTCGAGGCGGTGCTGGGACGTCCTGTTCTCGGGCACGGTCACCTGCGGGGTCCGGGAAGACCGCCGACCAGCCTACGCGACCGGCCGCCCGGGCCGGGTCGCCGGCTCAGGGCAGTCGCCGGCTCACGAGCGGCCACCGGCTACGAGCGGCCGCCGGGCAGTGGCCGCTCCCCGTCGTCGGGGAGGCGGTCGAGGGAGTCGCCGAGCGCGTCGAGCTCGCTCTCCCCGTGCAGCCGGGCCCGGCCGCGCTGCACCGCGCCGAGCGTCTTGGACAGCACCACCTCGAAGTTCGCGAGCTTGGTGTCGACGTACTCCTCGACCTCCAGCCGCATCGCCTCGGCCTGCTGCTCGGCCTCCTGGATGATGCGCCGCGCCTCCTCCTTGGCGGCCTTGTGCACCTCGGTCCGGCTGAGCATCGCCTTGCGCTGGGCCTGCGCCTGCTCGCGCAGCCGCTGCGCCTGGCTGCGGCCCTGCTCGACGACGCCCTCCCTGTCACCGAGCACCTCGGCCGCGCGGTCCAGGGTCTGCGGCAGCGCGCGGCGGAGGTCCTCGACCAGGCCCAGCAGGTCGGCGCGGTTGACCAGGCACGAGGCCGACATGGGCATGGCGCGGGCGTCCCTGACCGTGCGCTCGAGCCGGTCGAGCAGCGCGGTCACGGGTGTCGCGACGTCGTCGTCCACCAGCGCGACCTCCGGACTTCCGGGGAGAGGGTTGCGTGGCTCGGTGCCCCGGTCAGGTGCGCGACAACCGCTCGGCGAGCGACTGCTGCACCACCTCGGGCACCAGGTGGGAGACGTCGCCGCCGTAGGTCGCGACCTCCTTGACCAGGCTGGAGGACAGGAAGCTGTACTGCGGGTTCGTCGTCATGAACATCGTCTCGACGCCGGCGAGCGAGAGGTTCATCTGCGCCATCTGCAGCTCGTAGTCGAAGTCGCTGACCGCCCGCAGCCCCTTGACGATGACCGGGATGTCCTTGTCGCGGCAGTAGTCGACGAGCAGGCCGTGGAAGGCGTCGACGACGACGTTGCCGTAGCCCTTCGTCACCCGGCCGAGCAGCTCCATGCGCTCCTCGACGGTGTACAGCGAGGACTTCTTCTTGTTGATGAGGACGGCGACCGTGACCTCGTCGTAGATGGCCGAGGCGCGCTCGACGATGTCGAGGTGGCCGAGCGTGACGGGGTCGAACGACCCGGGGCAGACGGCCCGTCTCATGATCGCGACGCTAGCAGCCCTCGGGTGGCGTACCAGAGCGTGGCCTCGCCGTACCGGCGCGACCGCACGGGCTGGTAGCCGGTCGGCCAGCGCGGCCGACCGTCGCGGGTGCGGCGCTCGACCGCCACGACGGCGCCATCGGCGAGCCACGGCAGCAGCGCCTCGAGCGCCGGCACGACGTCGTCCTCGTAGGGCGGGTCCAGCAGCGCGAGGTCGTAGCGCGGCTCGGCCGCGCCGACGAGGAACCGCTCCACCCGGTCGGCGACGACGTGCGCCCCCGGCAGGCCGACCGCCTCGACGTTGCTGCGCAGCGCCCGCAGCGCACCGGGGTCGTCCTCCACGAGCGTCGCGGACGACGCGCCGCGTGACAGCGCCTCGAGCCCGAGCGCACCCGTGCCGGCGTAGAGGTCGAGCACCCGCGCGCCGTCGAGGTCCAGCAGCGACTGCAGCGAGGAGAACAGGCCCTCCCGCGCCCGGTCGGACGTCGGCCGGGTGCCCGGCGCGACCGGCGCCGTCAGCCGCCGCCCGCGCGCGGCACCGGCGACGATCCTCACGTGCTCACGCCTTCTCGAGGTACTCGGCGCGCTCGGGGTCGACCAGCTCGTCGACGGCGCGGCGCAGCGCCGGGTGCCGCGCCAGGTCCGGGTCGGCGGCCACCAGCTCCGTCGCCGCCGCGCGCGCCTCGCGGATGAGGTCCTCGTGCTTGGTGAGCTCGAGCAGCCGCAGCGAGGACCGCCGACCGGACTGGGTCGAGCCGAGCACGTCGCCCTCGCGCCGCTGCTGGAGGTCGATCTCGGACAGCGCGAACCCGTCGGTGGTCGAGGCCACCGCCCGCAGCCGCTCCCCCGCGGGCGACTCCGGCTCGACGTCGGTGACCAGCACGCACAGGCCGGGTGCGCTCCCCCGCCCGATGCGCCCGCGCAGCTGGTGCAGCTGCGAGACGCCGAAGCGGTCGGCGTCGAGCACCACCATCACCGTCGCGTTCGGCACGTCGACGCCGACCTCGACGACGGTGGTGGCGACCAGGACGTCGACGTCGCCGCGGGAGAAGCGGCGCATGACGTCCTCCTTGGCGTCCGGCGCCATCCGGCCGTGCAGCGCCTCCAGCCGCAGGCCACCCAGCGCACCGCCGGCCAGCAGCGGCAGCACGTCCTCCACCGCGGCCGCGGGTCGCCGTCCCTCGTCCGCGCCCGCCTCGGCGGCGTCGTCACCGCCGATGCGCGGGCAGACGACGAACGCCTGGTGCCCGGCGGCGACCTCCTCGCGCACCTTCTCCCAGGTGCGCGCGAACGCCTTGCCGCCGCCGGGGACGACGTGCGTCGTGATGGGCGACCGTCCACGCGGCAGCTCGCTGAGCGTGGAGGTCTCCAGGTCGCCGAACACCGTCATCGCGACCGTGCGGGGGATCGGCGTGGCCGTCATGACGAGCACGTGCGGCGGCGCGCCGCCGGCCTTGGCCCGCAGCGCGTCGCGCTGCTCGACGCCGAAGCGGTGCTGCTCGTCGACGACGACCAGCCCGAGGTCGGCGAACTGCACCTGCTCCTCCAGCAGCGCGTGCGTCCCGACGACGATGCCGGCGACGCCGCTGGCCGCGTCCAGCAGCGACTCGCGTCGCGCGGCCGCGCCCAGCGACCCGGTGAGCAGCGCGATGCGCGTGGCGGTGTCGGCGCCGCCGAGCCGGCCCGCCTCGGCCAGCGGGCCGAGCAGCTCGCGCAGCGACCGCGCGTGCTGCTGCGCGAGCACCTCGGTCGGCGCCAGCAGCGCGGCCTGCCCCCCTGCGTCGACGACCCGAAGCATGGCGCGGAGGGCGACCAGCGTCTTGCCCGAGCCGACCTCGCCCTGCAGCAGCCGGTGCATCGGGTGCGCCTGCGCCAGCTCGGCGTCGAGGACCTCGCCGACCTCGCGTTGGCCCGCCGTGAGCGGGAAGGGCAGCCGGGCGTCGAAGGCGTCGAGCAGGCCGCCACCGCGCGGCGGCCGCGGCGTCGCGGGAGTCTGCGCCAACGCGGCGCGGCGCTGGGCGAGCACCACCTGCAGCGTGTAGGCCTCGTCCCACGTGAGCCGGTCCCTCGCCGCCGCGACGTCGGTCCGCGAGTCGGGTCGGTGGATGCTCCGGAGCGCCTCGCGCAGCGGCAGCAGCCGCCGCTGACGGAGCAGCTGTTCCGGCAGGGGGTCGTCGTCCACGTCGACGACGTCGAGCGCCACCCGCACGGCGCCCGCGATGTCCCAGCTGCTGGCCTGCTTGGTCGCCGGGTACACGGGCAGCAGCGCGCCGGCGAACCCCTCGACCTCCTCGTCCAGGACGTACTCGGGATGAGTCAGCTGCCGGACTCCGTTGAAGGTGCTGACCGTGCCGGCGAACAGGCCGCGCCGGCCGCGCTGCAGGCGGTCGGCGTGCCACGTCGCGGTCTTGCCGAAGAAGGTCAGGCGCAGCCGGGCCTCGCCGTCCGTGACGGTGGCCTCCGCCAGCATCTTGCCGGTGCGCGCCTTGCGCACCGAGCTGCTCACGACCTCCCCGACCACGGTGACGTGGTCGCCGTCGCGCAGGTCGCGGACCGGGGTGAGCGCGCCGCGCTCGGCGTAGCGACGCGGGTAGTGGCGCAGCAGGTCGCCGACGGTCGTGATGCCCAGCGTGGCGAGCGCCCTCGCCGACGTGCCGCCGACCGCCTTCTCGACCCGGTCCTCGAGCCGGACGCCCACCCGCTACTCCACCGCGAGCAGCAGCGGGTAGTGCGGCTGCCCGCCCTCGTACGCCACGACCTCGACGGCCGGGCGGGTGCGCTCGACGTGCTCGACGAGCCGGTCCGCGGCCCCCTCCGGCGCGTCGGCACCGGCGACGACGGTGACGAGCTCACCGCCGCCGTCGAGCATCCGGTCGACGAGCTCGGTGGCGACCTGCTCGACGTCGGCGCCGATGAGCACGACGTCGCCCTCAATGAGGCCGAGCACGTCACCCGGCCGGCACACGCCGGCCATCGTCATCGCCTCGCGGACCGCCGTGGTCACCTCGGCCCACCTCGTCGAGCCGGCTGCCTCCGCCATGGCGGCGACGTCGTCGGCGAACGGCCGGTCGCCGTCGGCGACGGCGAGGGCCGACAGGCCCTGCAGCACCGAGCGGGTCGGCACGACGGCCACCGAGAAGCCCTCGTCGCGCGCGGCCCGGGCCGCTGCGGAGGCCACCGCGAGGGTGTTGCCGTCGTTGGGCAGCAGCACCACCTCCGTGCCGCCGGCGCGGCGGACGGCGTCGAGCAGCTCGCCGGTCGACGGGTTGGCGGTGGGGCCGCCCTCCACGACCACCGCTCCCGAGCCGCCGAACAGCGCGGCGAGCCCGTCGCCGGGCGCGACCGCCACGACGGTGCGGCCGGCCGGGCGCTCGTTCATCACCGGCAGCCCCGCCGCGCCCTCGCCGACCTGGTCGGCGAACCGCGTGACCGTGATGCGCGACGGACGCCCGGCCTCCACGCCCGCCTCGACCGCGGCGCCGACGTCGTTGACGTGCACGTGCACGTTGAACAGGTCGCCGGAGCCGACGACGACGAGGGAGTCGCCGAGCGTGGACAGCGCCTCGCGGAGCTGCTCGACCGCCTCCTGCGACGTCTGCCGCAGCAGGTACTGCACCTCGTAGGCGTAGGCGTCGCTGCCCTGCTCGCGGGCGCGGGCCAGCCCGCTGCGGTCGCGCGGCACGAGCAGCTGCGGCGCGTCCGCCGGCGCGGCGGCGCCGGACACGACCCGCTCGAGCGCCTCGAGCAGCACGCACAGCCCCCTGCCCCCGGCGTCGACGACACCGGCGGCGCGCAGCTGCGGCAGCAGGTCGGGCGTGCGGGCCAGCGACGCCGCGGCGGCGCAGCGCGCCGTGCGCACGACCTCGGCCAGCGCCGAGCCGTCCAGCCCGGCGGCCGCCTCGGCGGTCTCGCGCGCGACGGTGAGCAGCGTCCCCTCCACCGGCGTCGCCACCGCCGCGTAGGCCAGCTCGGCGGCCCGCGCGAGCCCGTCCCGCACGGCGAGCGCGTGGCCGGTGCCGTGCTCCCGCAGCGCGTCCGCCAGCCCGCGCAGCAGCTGGGAGAGGATGACGCCCGAGTTGCCGCGCGCCCCGAGCAGCGCCCCCCGCGCCATCGCCTCGGCGACGTCGGCGAGCGGGGCGGCGCCGTCCGGCGGCACCGCCGCCACCTCGGCGGCGACGGCCTCCATGGTGAGCAGCAGGTTGGTGCCGGTGTCGCCGTCGGGCACGGGGTAGACGTTGAGGTCGTCGATCTCGTCGCGGGCGGCCGACAGCGCCTCACGGCCGGCGGCGACCCAGCGGCGCAGGGCGGCGGCGTCGAGCACCTCGAGCACGTCGTCCGCCACGGCCGGAGGCTAACCCGGTGCCGCGCGACGGCGGCGCCGGCGCACGCCGCCCCTGCTACGCTGCTCCGTCGTCGAGCGCGCTGCGCGCCGAACCACCGACCGAACGACCGAACGCCGAGCCGGACGACCGACCAGGTCCCGCTCCCCCGATCGAGGAGAGACTCCCGTGGCTGCGACCTGCGACGTGTGCGGCAAGGGCCCGGGCTTCGGCATGTCGGTCAGCCACTCCCACCGCCGCACCCGCCGGCGCTGGAACCCCAACGTGCAGACCGTCCGCACGCTCGCCGGGCGCTCGGGCAAGACGCCGACCAAGCTGTCGGTGTGCACCTCCTGCCTCAAGGCCGGCAAGGTCACCCGCGCCTGACGACGGCGCCCTCTGCACCCCGTGCGCGAGTTGCTGCGCACGGGGTCGTGCTGTGTGTACGCTCCCGGCGGTCGCTCGTTCAGCAGGTCGCCAGCCCGCGTGAACACCGCGGGCCTGTCGCTCTACCCGGCTCTCCGGTGCGGTGCGGGCTTGCACGACTCGGCCCCCGCGCCGTGCGGGGGGCGCTCCGCACAGCAGAGAGAGATCAGCACATGGCACAGGGCACCGTGAAGTGGTTCAACGCCGAGAAGGGCTTCGGCTTCATCGCCGTCGACGGCGGCCAGGACGTCTTCGTCCACTACTCGGCCATCCAGATGGACGGGTACAAGAGCCTCGACGAGGGTCAGCGCGTCGAGTTCGAGGTCGTCCAGGGCGCCAAGGGCCCCCAGGCCGACGCCGTCCGCACCGCCTGATCCACCCGATCGACAGAGGCCCGGTCCCCCGGTGGGGGACCGGGCCTCTGT
>DATMJH010000475.1:0-2725 GCA_035554015.1 Mycobacteriales bacterium | reverse complement strand
GTGACCGACTCCGCGTGCGCCGGGAAGGCCGTCACCGGAACCGCCAGCGCGGTCGCGGCGACGACGACGACGGCACGGCTCAGCAGTCTCACGGTGCTCCTCCATCGCGCCCGGGCGGCTGGGTTCCCGCGCGCTGCAGGTCATCTTCGACGCCGCAACGGCGGTTCCTGCCGCCGATGTGTGGCTCGCACCACACACCCGTACCAGTGGATCACACCGCGGGCGGTCCGCACCACCCGGCGGGGCTACCGCTCGGTGGTGCGGACGGGTGGGCGGCCGGGGGTGGCCGTGCAGGGCAGACCGGTCGGGTCAGGCCGGTCGGTCAGGCCGGCGGATCGGCGAGCGTCCAGCCGCGCACGGGGTCGCCCTCCACCTGCGGAGTCTGCCGGCCGTGCGGCCGCTGGCTCCAGGTGACGACCTGCGCGTAGTGGGTGGCGTAGCGCAGCGCCTCGCCGATCGTGACCCGTCCGTCGCCGTCGGCGTCCGCCCCGAGCTGGGCCGTGCCGCGCTCGGCGAGCAGGTGGGTCCAGACCGACATGCCCCAGTCCGGGTGCTCGTAGCTCTTCTCGACGGCGGTCGAGCTGGCCGAGACCAGCACCCGGTCGTTCGGCAGCCCGGGCAGGAAGCTGCCCGCCTCGCAGCCGGCGATGTCCACCCACATCCGCCCGCGGACCTGCGACAGGGCCGCGGTGACCTCGCGGTCGCGCACCCAGTCGCGGTCGACCGGCCAGAGCGCCTCGGTGCCGCCGCCGAGCTGCTTCACGTGGCCGGAGAAGTGGAAGAAGCTGAACGTCCCCGGCTGGCCCTTGCCCGCGAGCCAGGCCATGCCGTCGCGCAGCGCCTGACCGGTGACCTCGCCGTCGGTGACGACCCGGATGTTCTCCGGCCGCCAGCCGCTGTCGAGCAGCAGCTGGCGCAGGAACACGACGTCGGCCGCGCCACCGACCGTGTCGACGGTGGGCGGGCGGTAGTCGGTGACCCCGGCCAGGAACGCGTACCGGCGCTCCGGCGGGGCGACAGCGGCGGGCCGCGCGTCGACCTGCGGACCGGGCGGCTGCGGGCGCGGCTGCTCCGGCGGCTTCTCCAGCGCGACGACGGGTTCCGCCTCGGGAGCCGGCGGCTCGAGCGTCGCGGCGGTGGTGAGCCCGGCGGCGAGCACGACCGCCGTGGCGGTCGCGGTGGTGCGCACCAGCCAGCGGGGCGTGCGGCGGGGGCTCACCCCTCCACGGTCGGTGACGTGCACGCACGGGTCAAGGCGGGTCGAGCCAGTGCGCCCGCGCGCCATCGGCCCCCGGCGTCGAGATCGACACGGGGTTGCCGTCGACACGCCGCCGGCGTGTCGACGGCGATCCCGTGCTGATCATGGACGGGGGGGCGCGGCCGAGGTCGCGGCAGCTCGCGCGTCAGAGCCCGGCGAGCGCGTCCTGCAAGTCTCCGACGAGGTCGGCCGCCGACTCGATGCCCACCGACAGCCGCACCAGGTCGGCGGGCACCTCGAGCGGCGAGCCCGCCGCGCTGGCGTGCGTCATGCGCCCCGGGTGCTCGATGAGCGACTCGACACCGCCGAGGGACTCGGCGAGCGTGAACACGCGGGTGCGGCGGCAGACCTCGAGCGCAGCCGGCTCGCCGCCGCGCAGCCGGAAGCTCACCATGCCCCCCGGCCCGCGCATCTGCTTGGCGGCGATGTCGTGCCCGGGGTGGTCCGGCAGGCCGGGCCAGAGCACCCCGCTCACCGCGGGCGACGCCGTCAGCAGGTCGACCACGGCCTGCGCGTTGGCGCAGTGCCGGTCCATGCGCACCCCGAGCGTCTTGGCGCCGCGCAGCACCAGCCAGGCGTCGAACGCGCCGGCGACACCGCCCATGGCGTTCTGGTGGTAGGCCAGCTCCTCGCCCAGCCCCGGGTCGGCGGTGACCAGGGCGCCGCCGACGACGTCGGAGTGGCCGCCGAGGTACTTGGTGGTCGAGTGCACGACGACGTCGGCGCCGAGCACCAGCGGCTGCTGCAGGTAGGGGCTGGCGAAGGTGTTGTCGACGACCAGCCGGGCGCCGGCGTCGTGCGCGACCTGCGCGAGCGCGCTGATGTCGGCGATGCCGAGCAGCGGGTTGGTCGGCGTCTCGGCCCAGACGACGACCGTCTCGGGCCGGACCGCGGCCCGCACGGCGCCGAGGTCGCCCAGCGGCACGGGCGTGTAGTCCATCCCCCACCGCCGAGCCACCCGGTCGAACAGGCGGTAGGTGCCGCCGTAGGCGTCGTCCGGGATGACGGCGTGCGCGCCGGGAGAGCCGAGCGTGCGCAGCAGGCAGTCCTCGGCGGCGAGGCCGCTCGCGAACGCCAGGCCGGTGCGGCCCTTCTCCAGCGCGGCGAGGCAGGTCTCGAGCGCCGTCCGGGTGGGGTTGCCGCTGCGGCTGTACTCGTAGCCGGCGTGCTCGCCGACCGCCGTCTGCACGTACGTCGACGTCGTGTGTATCGGGACGACGACGGCGCCGGTGGTCGGGTCCGGGTCCTGGCCGGCGTGGATCGCCAGGGTCTCGAAGCCCCACTGCTCGGCGTCCCAGCGGTCGGCGGCGGCAGGTACCGGTGAGCCGCCGTGCACCTGCGACCCGAAGTCGGCCGACCCGGCGGCGGCGACGTGCGCGGCGTGCTGGTCCGGCGTCTCGCTCATGGCCGCCAAGGCGCCCAGCGGCGCCCTGCCGTCGTTCGTGCACACGCACCCGACCGAGACGG
>DATMJH010000474.1:0-17058 GCA_035554015.1 Mycobacteriales bacterium | reverse complement strand
CCAGGTCGGCGTCGGCATCCCGCACCAGCCGGCCGACCGCCTCCAGTCGGTGCCGATCGACCTTGCGCCACCAGGCAGCCGGAAAGTTGCCCGGGCCGATGCCGGCCCGGACGTTCCAGCTGAGTACGGTGAGCTCTATTTGACGGAGCCGGCCAGCAGGCCCTGCACGAAGTAGCGCTGCAGCGCGAAGAAGACCAGCATCGGCACGACCATGAGCAGGAAGGCGCCGGCGGCAAGCAGGTGCCATTCATTGCCGTACTGGCTGAGCAGTGCCTGGACCGCCCTGGTCATCGGCCATTGGTCGCCCCGCTGGACGAACACCAGCGCCATCAGCAGGTCGTTCCAGACCCAGAGGAACTGGAAGATGCCGAACGCGGCCAGTGCCGGGGTGAGCAGCGGCATGAGCACCCGGAACAGGATCTGCACGTGCCCGGCGCCGTCGACCCGCGCGGCCTCGAGCAGCTCGCGCGGGATCTCCCGCATGAAGTTGTGCAGCAGGAAGATCGCCAGCGGCAGCGCGAAGATCGAGTGCGACAGCCAGATGGCCCAGAACGAGCCGGCCAGGTCGGTGTCGACGTACAGCCGCAGCAGCGGGATGAGGGTCACCTGGATCGGCACGATCTGCAGCGCGAAGATCGCGACGAACAGCAGGCTGCGGCCCTTGAACTCGACCCAGGCGAACGTGTAGGCGGCGAGCAGCGCCAGGAACACCGGGATGATCACCGACGGGATCGTGATGATGAAGGAGTTCACGAAGTAGTCGGCCAGCGAGGCCCGGCCCGTCGACGACAGCACGGCCTCGTAGTTCGACAGCGTGAAGTTCGGGTCCGTGATGGCGGTCCACCAGCCGCTGCTGCCGATCTCGCGCTGCGGCCGGAAGCTCGTCACGAGCAGGCCGAACGTCGGCAGCGTCCACAGGAACGCCAGGAGGATCGCGAACAGCGACGCCCACGGGCTGGTCAGGCCGCGGTGCGCCTTCTCGGCCGCGGTGGTGACCGGGTTGACGGCCGGCGTCGTGGTGGTGGCCGTCGTGCCGGCGGTCGGGTGGGCGTCGGGAACCGAGGTGGTCATCGTGCCTCCGAAGCGCGCAGCTGCTTGACGTTGTAGGCGACGACGGGGACGACGAGCACGAACAGCAGCACGGCCAGGGCCGCCCCGAGACCCTGGTTGTCCGCGCGGAAGCTCTGGTCGAAGAACTCGTTCGCGACGACGCTGGTGCCGAAGTTGCCGCCGGTCATCGTCCGGACGATGTCGAAGACCTTCAGCGTCGCGATGGCGATCGTGGTGAGGACGACGACGACCGCCGGCCGGATGGTCGGCAGGGTGACGTACCGGAACATGCCGAAGCGACTGACGCCGTCGAGGCGGGCGGCCTCGACGATGTCCTCCGGGATCGCCTTGATGGCGGCGGACAGCACGGTCATCGCGAAGCCGGCCTGGATCCAGATCATCACCGCGATGAGGAACATCGTGTTCCACGGCTCGTTGAGCAGCCACTGCTGCGGTGACCCGCCGATCGACACCCAGAGCTGGTTGAGCAGTCCGATCTGCTTGATCTCGCCCTGCTCGGGGCGGAACTCGTAGACGAACTTCCAGATGATCGACGCGCCGACGAAGGAGATGGCCATCGGCAGGAAGATGAGCGCCTTGGCGACCGACTCGAACTTGGCGCGGTCGATGAGGATGGCGTACAGCAGGCCGATCGCCGTGGCGAGGAACGGCGTGATGACGACCCACAGGAAGGTGTTGCGGAGCACCTTCAGCTGCCCGCTGTCGGTGAAGATCGTCGAGTAGTTGTCGAACCCGATGAAGCTGTCACCACCGGCGTTGAAGAACGACGCGACGATCGTGCGCAGACCCGGGTAGATCAGCCCGACGCCGACGAGCAGCACCGTCGGCAGGAGCAGCGTCGCGGCGACGTACTTGTCCGAGCGCTTTCCCTTGAACCGCCCGGCGACGAACAGGACGAGACTCACGACCGCGACGAAGATCGCGATCGCGATGCCCATCCGCAAGAACTTCTCGGCAGTGGTCACGTCGTCGTGCCACCTCCTCCTGTGCGGGCGGTGCGGGACGGGGCCGGATGCTGTGGTGCGGAACGGCGCCGGGGCCGGGACGCGTGCCTATCACGCGTCCCGACCCCGGCGACAGTCACGTGCGGGTCACTTTGTCGGACGTCCTACTTCGGCCAGGAGGCCTCGATGGCGTCGACGGTGTCCTTGGTGCTCTTGCCGGTGATCCAGTTCGTCGCTTCCTTCCAGAAGCTGTTGGACCCGACCGCGGCCGGCATGGCGTCCGAGCCGTCGAAGCGGAACACCGCGTTCTCGTCCTGCAGGATCTCGAACGAGAGGTCGTCGATCGGCGAGCAGTCGCACTCGGACAGGTCGACGTTCTTGTTCGCGCTGACGGCGCGGCCACCGCCGGCCTGTGCGGCCAGCGTGGCCCACTCGGCGCTCGCGTGGAAGGTCTGCAGCGCCTGCACCTCCGGTGCGTCGCGGAAGGCCAGCAGGAACTCGCCGCCGCCGAGGACGGGCTTCTCGTCCTCGGTCTCGCCAGGCAGGTAGAAGGCGAAGACGTCGCCGTCCTCCGCCACCTCGGTGCCCTCCGGCCAGTTCGCCGCGTAGAACGACGCCTGGCGGTGCAGCGAGCAGTTGCCGTCGAGGATCGGCAGACCGGCGTCCTGGAAGGTCGTCGTCGCGATGCTGTCGATGCCGCCGAGACCGCCGTTCACGTACTTGTCGTTCTTGAGGAACTCGCCCACGGCGTCGAGCGCGGCGGTCGACTCCGGCCCGTTGAACGGGATCTCGTGGCTGACCCATTTGTCGAAGGTCTCCGCGCCGTGCAGGCGCAGCATCATGTCCTCCATCCAGTCGGTGATCGGCCAGCCCGTGGCCTCACCGCTGGAGATGCCGGCGCACCACGGCTTCTTGCCCGACTCCGCGATGGTGTCCGAGAGCTCCTTGAGCTCGTCGAGGGTCGTCGGGATCTCGTATCCGCCCTCCTCGAACTCGGCCGGCGAGTACCAGACCAGCGACTTGACGTTCGCGTTCATCGGCGGGGCGTAGAACTCGCCGTCGACGGTGCCGAGCTCCTTCCAGTCCTCGGAGAAGTTCTCGTCCATGTTGGCCTCGGTCTCGGCCGACGCCGGTACCGCCTTCCCCGTGCCGACCAGCTGCTGCAGCAGGCCGGGCTGCGGCACGATCGCGATGTCCGGCGGGTTGCCGGCGCGGGCCTGCACGAGGATCTGCGTCTCGAAGGACTTGTCGAAGGTGCCCTGGACGTCGACGCCGGTGCACTCCTCGAACGGCGCCCACGTCTGCTCGACCAGCGCGTCCTCGGGCGTGACGATGCCCGTGAACACGGTGACGGTCTTGCCGGAGAGGTCGCCGTACTGCTCGTAGTCGCCGCAGTCGACGTCACCGCCGCCGCCACCGGCAGCCGTGTCGTCGCCGTCGTCGCCGCAGGCGGCGAGCACCAGGCTGAAGGCGCCGATCACGGCGACCGTCCTCAGCGTTCTGCGGGGCAGGGCCATGCCCGTCCTCCTGTCGTCTCGTCCCCGTGCCCGGCCGCGGAGCGCGCCGGCGTCAGAGGGGTCGTGCGGAAGTCGTTCTATGTCCCGAGCCACGCCCTCGCAATGCCAACCGGTGACCTGATCGCGTAACGATCCCGTCACAGGACCGCAATGCCGGTTGTGCGGCATCTGCCCGGGCGGTGCGTACCGACGCCGTCACGTTCGGTGCCGGCGGCTCGGCAGACAGGGCGGTGTCCTGGCGCGACCGCCAGACACATGAGAACGTGCACGCGCTCTTCCACTCGGATCGTCCGGCACGTACCTGCCGGTGGAGGGATCACCCGATGGCCACCGTCACCTTCGACCAGACCACCCGTCACTACCCGGGGGCGCCGTCGCCCGCTGTGGACTCGCTCGACCTGGAGATCGGCGACGGCGAGTTCCTCGTGCTCGTCGGGCCGTCCGGCTGCGGCAAGTCGACCTCGCTGCGCATGCTCGCCGGGCTCGAGCCGGTCGACGGCGGCCGCATCCTCATCGGCGACCGCGACGTCACGAACGTCGACCCGAGCAACCGCGACATCGCGATGGTCTTCCAGACCTACGCGCTCTACCCGCACATGACGGTGGCCGAGAACATGGGCTTCGCGCTCAAGATCGCCGGTGAGTCGAAGGAGACGATCCGCCAGCGCGTCGAGGAGGCCGCCAAGATCCTCGACCTCACCGACTACCTCGACCGCAAGCCCAAGGCGCTCTCCGGCGGTCAGCGGCAGCGCGTCGCGATGGGGCGGGCGATCGTCCGCAGCCCGCAGGTGTTCTGCATGGACGAGCCGCTGTCGAACCTCGACGCCAAGCTGCGCGTGCAGACCCGCACCCAGATCGCGGCGCTGCAGCGGCGGCTCGGCACGACCACCGTCTACGTCACCCACGACCAGGTCGAGGCCATGACGATGGGCGACCGGGTCGCGGTGCTCAAGGCCGGCGTGCTGCAGCAGGTCGACAAGCCCCGCCACATGTACGACCACCCCGCCAACCTCTTCGTCGCCGGCTTCATCGGCTCGCCGGCGATGAACCTGTTCGAGGTGCCCGTGACCGGCAACGGTCGCGGGCCGACGCTCAACGGCTACGAGTTCAAGGTCGCCCGCGACCGGCTGCAGACGGCGTCCAGCGGCACGGTCACCGTCGGCGTCCGGC
Organism: Mycobacteriales bacterium; assembly: GCA_035554015.1. Classification (GTDB taxonomy): domain Bacteria; phylum Actinomycetota; class Actinomycetes; order Mycobacteriales; family SCTD01; genus DATLGD01. The sequence continues at coordinate 12,356 of DATMJH010000474.1, read as the reverse complement.
CGGAGGACCTCGCGATCTGCAGCGACGACGACGGCCTCGAGACCGAGGTGCTCCTGGTGGAGGAGCTGGGCTCCGACGCCTTCGTGCACGCCGCGCTGCCCGGCAGCGAGCCGGGGCACGAGCAGGTGCTCGTCGCGCGGGTCGACCCGACGCACCCGCCGTCGAAGGGTGACCGGGTGCGGCTGGCGCCGACCAGGCCGGTCCACGTCTTCGACTCCGAGACCGGCCAGGTGCTGGTGGAGGCCCCGGCGTAGCCGGCTGCGCCGACGGACGGCTCGCCGACGGACGGCTCGGCGCCGGCCGGCTGGCCCCGGGCCGGCTCAGTAGAGTCGCGGGCATGAGCTCCCCGGACCTGCCGCCGTCGCGCACGCACACCGTCGTCGTCTACAGCGACGACGCCGCCGTGCGCGACCAGGTCCGCACCGCCGTCGGGCGCCGGCCGGCGCCCGACCTGGGCCGCATCGAGTGGGTCGAGTGCGGGAGCGGCCCCGAGGTGCTCGCCGCGGTCGACGCCGGCGGGGTCGACGTCTGCATCCTCGACGGCGAGGCGTGGCCGACCGGCGGCCTGGGGCTCGCCAAGCAGATGAAGGACGAGCTCGATGACTGCCCCCACACGGTCGTCGTCATCGCCCGCCGCGACGACGCGTGGCTGGCCACCTGGTCGCTGGCGGACGCCGTCGTGTCGCACCCGATCGACCCGCCGGCGCTCACCGACGCCGTCGCGGGGCTGCTGCGCGCGCGCGAGTCGGCGCTGCCGGTGCGCCGCGCCCTGCCGCTCGGCCGGTGAGCGGCGCGCGAGGCGCCCGGTGACCGACCGGGCGTGGTCCGGGCTGCTGGCTGCGCTGCTGCGTGGCGAGGCGCTGTCCGCCGACGACACCGCCTGGGCGATGCGCGAGGTCATGACCGGCGAGGCGACGCCCGCGCAGGTCGCGGGCTTCGTCGTCGCCCTGCGCGCCAAGGGCGAGACGCCGGAGGAGGTCGCGGGCCTCGTCGAGGTCATGCTCGAGCAGGCTCCGGCCGTGCCGACGTCGGCGCGCGTCGTCGACACGTGCGGCACCGGCGGCGACCGCGCCTCGACGGTGAACCTCTCGACGATGGCGGCGCTGGTGGTGGCGGGTGCCGGCGTGCCGGTGGCCAAGCACGGCAACCGCGCGGCGTCGTCGCAGTGCGGCTCCGCCGACCTGCTCGAGGAGCTCGGCGTCGTCATCGACCTGCCTCCTCCCGCGGTGGCCGAGTGCCTGTCGCGCGCGGGGCTGGCGTTCTGCTTCGCGCCGGTCTTCCACGCCGGCATGCGGCACGCGGCGCCGGCCCGGCGCGAGCTGGGCGTGCCGACCGTCTTCAACGTCCTCGGGCCGCTCACCAACCCGGCTCGCCCGGCGGCGCAGGCCGTCGGCGTCTCGGACCTGCGGCTGGCGCCGGTCATGGCCGGCGTGCTCGCGGCGAGGGGCGCCGACGCGCTGGTGTTCCGGGGTGACGACGGCCTCGACGAGCTGACGACGACGGGCACCTCGACCGTGTGGGTGGTGGCCGACGGCTCGGTGTCCGTCGAGCCGCTCGACCCGGCCGAGCTCGGGCTGCCCCGGGCGTCGCTGGCGGACCTGCGCGGTGCGGACGCCGCCTTCAACGCCGACGTGTGCCGCCGGGTCGTCGGCGGAGAGCGCGGCCCGGTGCGGGACGCGGTGCTGCTCGGGGCGGCGGCTGCCCTCGCGGCGCACGCGGGCGGCCGGGCGCCGCTGGTCGACCGGCTGCACGAGGGGCTGCGGCGGGCGGTCGAGGCGCTGGACTCCGGCGCCGCCGCGGCCGCGCTCGACCGCTGGGTCGAGGTCTCGCAGGAGCTCCGCCCGGTGTAGCTCCCCGCGGTTGCGTCAGGCTCCTGGAGCAGGTGCAGGCTTCGAGCCCCTGACGTCCGCAGGTGGCTCCTCGGGATGTCAGGAACCTGGAGCAGGTGCGGGCTCGGAGTTCCTGACGTTCCGCAGGTGGGGGTTCAGTCGGGCTCGAGGCCGAGGCTGAACGTGGCCTCGAGGTCGTGCCGGCTGTAGGCCTGGAACGCGATGTGCGTCGTCGTCGCCACCACGCCCTCGACCTTGTTGAGCCGGCCCGGGATGACCTCGTGCAGCTGCTCGTGGCGGCGGACCCGCACCAGCGCCACCAGGTCGACGTCGCCGGCGACCGAGTACACCTCGCTGACGCCGTCGATCTCGGCGATCTCCTGGGCGACCTCGGGGATCCGGTCGACGGCGGCGGTGACGAGCACGATCGCGGTGATCACGCGCCGGAGCGTAGCCACGTCGCGCGCTGACGTGCGCACGGCGTCGGTGCGCGGCGCGAGGATCGGGCGCACACTCTCGGGGTGGACGTGCTCGTCTCCGGCTCCGAGCGTGCTCCGCGCGACGCCGTCGACCGGCTGCGCCGGTGGCGTGCGCCCCGGTGGCTCGTCGGGCTGCTCGCGGTGGCCGTGGTCGCGACGGCTGGTGCCGGACCGGTCGCGGCGGTCGCGCTCCGGGCCGGGCAGCAGCACGCGGCGGAGGCGGTGCACCTGCGGGTGGAGGCGACCGGGACCGTCTCGGTGCGCGGCCGCCATGCCGGCGGTGTGCTGCTGGTCCGGGTGCGCAACGACGGTCCCGCCGACGTGCACGTGCTCGACGTCGAGCTCGACGTGCCGGGTGTGCGGTCGGACGACGGCGCCGGCAACGGCGTGCTGCTGCCGGCGTCGGCCTCGCTGCAGCTCGACGTCGCGTTCAGCGCCCACCCGTGCGCGGCGGTCCGGCTGCCCGGGGTGCTGCGCGTCCGCGCCGCCTCCGCCGCGGGAGCCGAGCACCGCGTCGAGCTGCCGGTCACGCGCGAGGGCGGGCGGGGCGCGGTGCGGGCCGACGACGTCATCGCCGGCTGCGGCCGGCCGACGCCGGCCGACGAGAGCGCGTTCGACGTCGCCGTGCTCGGCGGGGACGCGGCGCCGCAGGGTGGCGGGGCGCTCGGGGTGGTGCTGCTCGACGTGCACAACGCCGGCCCGCGGGTGGAGCTGCTCGAGGTGACGGCGCGCGTGCCCGGCGCCCGGTTCACCCGGCACGCGCTGCCGGCGGTCGGCATCGGCATGCCGACGGGCGAGTCGGTCGAGGTGGTGCTCGGGTTCTCGGTGCCGGCGTGCGGACGGGTGAGCGGCGCCGGACGGGTCGTCGTCACGGTGCGCGACGCGGCGGGGGAGCGGCAGGAGGTCTCGGTGCTGGTGCCGGGGGACGCCGCGCGCCGGCTCGTGCTCGGTGCGTGCGCGGCATGACGCGCCCCGGCGTCAGGCGATGGCGCGCGCCGGCCGGGCGACCGGGCGCAGCCCGCGCCGGTCGTCGAACGGTCGCACGGCCTCCCGCGCGTCCTGCGCGGCGTCGAGCCAGGGACGCAGTGCGCCGGCGCCCCGGGCGGGCGAGGCGAAGACGCCCTCGAGCCGCACGAGCCGGGTGCCGTCGCGCTCGAGCCAGCGCAGCACCTGCTCGACCTCCTCGGCCGTGGCGGCGGGCAGCGGGCCCGGCCCCGGCAGCACCGTCTCGGCGCTGGACACGAGGGCGTCGACGTAGGGGGCCGGGTGCGCGCCGCGCGGCACCGTGCCGGCCGCGACCAGCCGGCCGCGGCGGACGACGGCGAGCTCCCAGCCGAGCTCGGGCGTGGGCCGCGCGGCGACGAGCTGCGGCACGGCGGTGAGCGCGGTGAGCCGCTGCAGCCGGGCGGCGGCGCGCACGAACGCGAGCAGCCGGTCGCGGCACGCGGCCGCGTCCTCGTACCGCTCGTCGGCGGCGAGCGCGCCGAGCCGGGCCTGGAGCGCGGCGACCACCGCGCCGGGGTCGGCCCGGACGGCGGTGCGGAAGGCCTCGGCGTGCCGGGCGTAGTCGTCGACGCTCTCGCCGCCGGCCTCGACACCCAGGCACGGCGCGCCGCACCGACCCATCTCGGCGAGCACGCACGCCGTCGTCGGCCGGCGCGGCGACAGCCGCGTCGTGCACTGGCGCAGCGGCAGCGCCTCGTGCACGGCGTCGACCGCGAGCTCGGCCGCCCGTCGCGAGCCGAAGGGGCCCAGGTAGCAGGCGCCGTCGTCGAGCACCGCGCGGACCAGCGACAGCCGCGGGAACGGCTCGACCGTGAGCTTCACCCACGTCGCGCGCTCGGGGAACTTCGAGCGCCGGTTGTACCTGGGCCGGTGCTCGGCGATCAGCCGGAGCTCGCGGACCTCGGCCTCGAGCGCCGTGGCGCACTCGACGGCGTCGACGCGCTCGGCGCAGGCGACCATCTCGGCCATCCGGGTGCGCATCTCGCTCGCCGTGAAGTAGGTGCGCACCCGGGTGCGCACGTTCGTGCTCCGGCCCACGTAGAGCACCCGACCGCGGGCGTCGCGGAACAGGTACACCCCCGGGCCGGTGGTGAGGTGCTCGGCCAGGTGCCGCTTGCGCCGCTGCTCCGGCGACACCTGCGCCGAGAACGTGCGCAGCTCCTCCAGGCTGTGCACGCCGAGGCCGCCGAGCCGGCCGAGGAGCCCGTGCAGCACGTCGACGGTGGCGCGGGCGTCGGCGAGCGCCCGGTGCACCGGCGTCGTCTCGGCACGGAAGACGCGGGCCAGGGTCGCCAGCTTGCAGTCGGGCGCCTCGTCGCGGGTGAGCACGCGGCGGGCCAGCCGTGCGGTGTCGAGGTGCTCCTGCTCGGGCCACCGCAGCCCCAGCCGGTCGCAGCCGGCCCGCAGGAACCCGAGGTCGAAGGGCGCGTTGTGGGCCACCAGCACGGCCCCGCGGGAGAACTCGAGGAAGGCCGGCAGGGCCTGCTCGAGCGGCGGCGCCCCCGCGACCATCGCGTCGGTGATGCCGGTGAGCACCGCGATGAACGGCGGGATGCTGCGCGTCGGGTTGACCAGCGTCTGGAACTCGCCGAGCACCTCGCCGCCGCGCACCCGGACGGCGCCGATCTCGGTGATGTCGCTGCCGGCCGGGGAGCCGCCGGTGGTCTCCAGGTCGACGACGACGAACTCGACGTCGCGCAGCGGGCGGCCGAGCTCGTCGAACGTGCCCTGGACGGCGGCCTGCACCGGGACCGGCGCGGACCGGGCAGGAGCGGCGGCGAGCTGCACGAGCCGGAAGGTAGGGGCGGGCACCGACGGAAACCGGCTGCCACGCCGCGGGTCGCGGGGCCGTGGCTGGCTAGGCTCGGCCGAACCCTCGACCCGCGCACCCGACCGTGCAGGAGCGCCCGTGCCCGTCCCCACGCCCACCGCCGACACGCGCTGGCGGTGCACGCTGTGCGGCAACCTGACGCGCTTCGACGTCACCCGCTCGACAAGGGCGCGCGAGTACGTGCACGTCGACCTCGCCGGAGAGCCGGCGGTCGAGGAGCGCGACCTGCTGTCGGACGTCGTCGAGCACGTCAGCTGCCGGTGGTGCGGCGCCGTCGACGCCGTCGAGGTGGTCCCGCGCCCGGCGTCGGGAACGGAGACGACCGGCGAGGGCTGAGCCCCGGCGGTGCCCCGGCCGGCCACGCGGCGTCCTGGTTCTGTCGGACGGCGTCCCTAGCGTCGCGCCGCCGGCGAGGGCCGGTGCTCGACGACTTCCCCGGAGGGTGCGGTGCTCATCGACTGCGACCGCTGTGCGGTGCGCGACCTGCAGTGCCGCGAGTGCGTCGTCACGGTCCTGCTAGGCGCCGAGCCCGGCGAGACGCAGGGCCCGATCCACGTCGACGACGACGAGCGGCAGGCGCTCGGCGTGCTGGCCGACAGCGGGCTCGTGCCGCGGCTGCAGCTGGTGCCGACCGCCCCGCCGCGCGAGGTGCTCGAGACGGCCGAGGCCGAGCTCGCGGCCCGGAGCGGGCCGGCTCGCCGGGACGTGTCCTGAGCCCTCGGTGAGGCTTGTCACACGCAGCCGAGCCGCTGTCCGCTTCGCCGGGTTGCCTATGGTGGGTCACGGTCCCGACACCAGCACCGTGAGCGCCGCAGGGGCGCGCGGGAGGGACCACCGCCGAGTCCGCCCGAGCAGCTCGCTGCGCGGGTGGAGCCGGGGAACCACGTTCTCCGGGGTGAATCGGCACCAGGGCGCCGGGCCGGCATCACGTGCGGCCGGACGTGAGGTGCCGTAGGGCTCGCTTCCGCGCCCGAACCCGTCAGCTCACCCGGTAGGCGGCCGACGGAAGAAGGAGCGCCACACGTGGCGACGCCCCGTGCTGTCCGCACGACGCCCCCCAGCCGGCTGACCACCCCCCGCCACGCCGCCCGGCACGCCCGACCGGGCCTGCTGCCCCGTGCGGGAGCGGCGGGTCTCGCCGCGCTCACCGCGACCGCCACCGCCTGGGCCCTGCTGCCCGCCACGGCGGCGGCCGAGCCCTCGGCGGCCGAGCTCGAGCGCCGGGTCCAGGCGCTCGACGTGCGCGCCTCGACCGCGGTCGAGGACTTCCGGCAGGCCGAGCAGCAGGTGCAGGAGGCCGAGCGCCGCGCCGCGGCGGCGAAGGCGCGTGCCGCCGCCGAGCAGGCTCGGCTCCACGTCGCCCGGCGGGAGGTGGCCGGTGTCGCCGCCGCCGCGTACCGCCGTGGCGGCAACGACCAGATCGTGGCCGTGCTCACCGAGTCCGGGCCGCAGGACTTCCTCGACCGTGCCGCCGCCCTCGACCGGATCGGCCGCAGCCAGGCCGAGGTGATGAGCCACCTCGAGACGGCGGTCTCGCGCGCCCGCTCGGAGCAGGCAGCCGCCCAGGCGCACCTCGACGCGCTCCGCACGGCGCAGCGCGAGCTCGACGAGCGTCGTCGGCAGGTCGAGCGGGCCCGTGCGGCGCAGCAGCAGCTGCTCGCCGGGCTCGAGGCCCAGGAGCGCCGTCGGGTCGAGGCGGCGCGCGACGCCGCGCCACGCGCCTCCCGCTCGCGCGACACCGGCCCGACGCCGACGTACGACGGACCGGCCAGCGGGCGGGCCCGGGTGGCCGTCGAGGAGGCGCACCGGCAGCTCGGCAAGCCCTACCGGTACGGCGGCGACGGCCCCGACTCGTTCGACTGCTCGGGGCTCACGTCGTGGGTGTGGCGGGCGGCCGGCGTGTCGCTGCCGCGCACCAGCCGCGACCAGTACGCGCAGGGCCGCAAGGTGGCGCGTGCCGACATCCAGCCCGGCGATCTCGTGTACTTCGGCGACCCGATCCACCATGTCGGCATCTACATCGGTGACGGGCAGATGATCAGCGCACCGCAGTCGGGTGACCGGGTCAAGATCCAGTCCGCGTTCCGCAGCGACTTCGTCGGCGCCACCCGGCCGTGACCCGGGTGCGCCGCACCCGGCGCGTCCGGCCTTGTGGTCGGGTGCCCGACCGGCAAGGATGCCCGCACCGCCCCGGCCGCTGACCCGGTCCGGCGGCGGAGCGGCGGCCGGTCCCGGCCGGCCGAGGAGCAGCCGGGAAGGGGCACCGTGCGCTCGCTGCACGTCGTCTCGCTGAGCGAGGACGGTCGCCACGTCCTGCTCGCGCCGAGCAAGAACGCCGCCGCCACCCACCGCGTGCCGGTCGAGGGTCGGCTGACGGCGGCGGTGCGCGGCGACCTGCCGCGGGAAGGCGAGAGCGCTCCGCGCGCGTCCTCCCTGACGCCGAAGGAGATCCAGGCGCGGCTGCGTGCCGGCGAGTCGGTCGAGGAGATCGCGCGCTCCGCCGGCGTGCCCGCGGCCAAGGTCGAGCGCTTCGCCGGTCCGGTCGTCTCGGAGCGGGCCCGGATCGTCGACGCCGCCCGGGCCGCGGTGCTCCAGCGCAGCCGTCGCGGCGCGTCGGCCGTGCCGCTCGGCGAGGCCGTCGACGCGCACCTGGCCGACGTCGCCGGGCTCGACGACGGGTCGGTCACGTGGTCGGCCCGGCGGCGCGAGGACGGCCGCTGGGTCGTGGAGGTGTCGTACGCGGCGCGCGGCCGGCGCAAGCGAGCGGCGTGGGACTTCGACCCCTCGCGGCGCGAGCTGCACGCGGTGGACGCGTCGTCGTCGGTGCTGGGGTTCGTCGAGCCCGAGGACGGTCCGCCCACCCGGGTGGTGCAGGCGGCGGCAGCGACGTCGACGGCGCGCCGGCGTCGGCCGGCCCGCGCCCGGGCCACCTCGACGCAGCGGCGCTCGGCGGCGGCGGTCAAGGTGCCGGTGGCCGCGAAGGCGCCGGCCGCGGCCACGCGGCCGCGGGCTGCGGCCAGGGCGTCCGCCACGACCGCGACCACGGCTTCGACGGCCACCGCGGCGGGCAGGGCGCCGGCGGTGGTCAAGGCGCCGGCGGCGCGCAAGGCTCCTGCGGCGGGCAGGGCGCCGGCGGCGGGCAGGGCTCCTGCGGCGGGCAAGGCTCGCGCGGCCGGTGAGGCCCCTGCGGCGCGCCAGGCTCCTGCAGCCCGCCGGGCTCCTGCGGCGCGGAAGGCTCCTGTCCGCAAGGCGGCCGCGGCGACGTCGGCCACGGTTCCCGCCGCGGCCCGTTCGGGCCCGGCGTCGGGCCGGGCGCCTCGTCGGGAGGCCGCTGAGGCGGCGCCGCCGGGCCCGCCCCACGGCCCGGCGCAGCACCCGCCCCAGAGCCCGCCGCAGCTGCGGGTCGTCCCGGACCCCGACGCGCCCCCGCCGAAGCGGGCCAGCGTCCCCGGCTGGGCCGACGTCCTGCTCTCGACGACGCCGCCGTCGCGGGCGGACGACGGCGACTGATCGGCGGGTCCACCGGCGATCGCGCCCGTAGCATCGAGCGGGTGAGCGACCCGGGTGCCGCGGCCGCGCGCCGGCGGTCGCGCGCGGTCCGGGTGCTGGCCGGGTGGCTGGCGCTGCAGCTCGCCGTCGGTCTGGTCGCCGCCGTCCGCCTCGCTCCCGACGGCGAGCGCGCCCCCAGCACGCCGTCGGGTGCGTCGGGGCAGGTGCGCGGCGCGCCCGCCGACCCCGTCGTCGACCCCCGGGTCGCCCGCGAGCAGGCGGTGCGGCGGCTGCTCGACGCGCGCGCCGCCGCCGTGCTCGCCCGTGACCGTGAGGCCTTCCTCGCCGGCGTCTGGACCGGCGCGCCGGAGTTCGTGCAGCGCCAGTCCGCGCTGTTCGACAACCTGGCCGGCGTCCCGCTCGACAGCTGGAGCTACCAGCTCGACCCGCTCAGCGAGCGAGCTGCCGACCCGGCGCTCGACGCGAAGTACGGCGCGGGCCGGTGGTGGGCGCCCGACGTCGTGCTCAGCTACGCGCTCGCCGAGTTCGACCCGGAGCCGACGTACGCGCCGCAGGGCCTGACGTTCGTGCAGGTCGGCGAGACCTGGCAGCTCGCCGCCGACGACGACTTCGCGGTGCACGGCCACCCGACCGCCCGGGCGCTGTGGGACGGCGGCCCGGTCGTGCAGCACCGCGGCACGAGCTCCCTGGTGCTCGGGCACCCCGGGTCCGAGCAGCTGCTGCGGCAGGTCGGCGACGTCGTCGACCGGGCGGTGCCGCGCGTGACGGCGGTGTGGGGCCCCGAGTGGTCGCAGCAGGTCGTGGTGCTGGTCCCGAGCGACCAGGCAGAGCTCGACACGATGCTCGGCGGCACCACCGACCTGACCAGCATCGCGGCCGTCGCGACGGCCGAGCTGACCGGCGTCGGTGAGGACTACAACCCGGTGGGCAACCGGGTCATCGTCAACCCGCCGAACTTCGCCAAGCTCGGGCGACTCGGCCGGCAGGTGGTGCTGACGCACGAGACGACGCACGTCGCCACCCGCGCCGCGACCGGGCCCGACGTGCCGACCTGGCTGGTCGAGGGCTTCGCCGACTACGTCGGCTACCTGGACGTCGACGTGCCGCTCGGCACGTCGGCCCGCGAGACGCGCGATGCCGTCCGCGGCGGCTGGCGGCCCGCCGCGCTGCCGGCCGACAACGACTTCAACGGCAGCAACCCACGGCTCGCCCAGGCGTACGAGACGAGCTGGCTGGCCTTCCGCCTTCTCGTCGACACGTACGGGCTGCCGCGGGCGCTGGCGTTCTACCGGGCGGTGGGCGCCAGCCGCACCGACGGCGCCGAGCTGGCCGTGGAGAAGGCGTTCGCCGCCGAGCTCGGCACCTCGACCGCAGCCTTCACGGCGCTCTGGCAGCAGCACCTGGTGAGCACGTTCTCGTGAGCCGGGTGCCGGCCGCCGTGACGCTGGTGCTCCTGCTCGTCGCCCTCGGGGTGGCGCTCGCCGTCGTGGTGCCGTGGACACCGCTGCCGGGTGCGGACCTGCAGCCGGACGCCGCGCGCGACTTCACGGCGGCGGAGCGGGCTCGAGAGGAGGCGTACTCGTCGAGCGTCCGCCCGCCGGCCTACTCCTCGCTCGGGCTGGGGCTGCTCGTCGCGGCGGTGCTCGGCTTCACGCCGCTCGGCGCGCGGCTCGTCGAGCTGGTGGCCCGGCCGCTCGGTGGCGGGTGGGCCTGGCGCGTGCTGCTCGGGACGATCGCGCTGACGCTGGTCGGGCGGCTGGTCACCCTGCCGCTGGCCGCTCGCGTGGAGGTGGTGCGACGCGACGTCGGCCTGTCCACGCGCGACTGGACCGGCTGGGCGGCCGACCTCGGCAAGGGCTGGCTGGTCTCGACGGTGCTGACCGCAGTGGCGCTCCTGGTGCTCGTCGCGCTGGCGCGGGCGGCACCGCGGACGTGGTGGGCATGGGGCGCCGCCGCGACGGCGGCGCTCGTCGTCGTGGTGTCCTTCGGCTACCCGGTGCTCGTCGAGCCGCTGTTCAACCGCTTCACGCCGCTGCCGGCCGGTGAGCTGCGCGACGACCTGCTCGAGCTCGCCGAGCGCGACGGCGTGCCGGTCGAGGACGTGCTGGTGGCCGACGCCTCCCGGCGGACGACGGCGCTCAACGCCTACGTGAGCGGCTTCGGCCAGACACGACGGATCGTCGTCTACGACACGCTGCTCGAGTCCGCGCCGCCGGAGGAGGTGCAGCTGGTCGTCGCGCACGAGCTCGCCCACGCGAAGCACCAGGACGTGCTGACCGGCACGCTGCTCGGCGCGCTCGGCGCAGCCGCCGCCGTCGTCGCGCTCGCGCTGGTGCTGTCGTGGTCACCGCTGCTGCGCCTCGCCGGCGTGGAGGGGCCAGGCGACGGCCGGGCGGTCGCGCTCGTGCTGGCGCTGACGGCGCTGGCGTCGTTCGCGGTGGCACCGGTGAGCAACCTGGTGTCCCGCCGGGTCGAGGCGCGGGCGGACGTGTCGTCGCTCGACCTCACGCGCGACGTCGACACGTTCGTGGAGACGCAGAAGCGGCTCGCCCGTACGAACCTGTCCGACCTGGAACCGAACCCGGTCGCGTACGCGCTGTTCGCGACGCACCCGAGCACGACCGAGCGGCTCTCGCTGGCGCGCGAGTGGGAGCGGCTGCGGTCGTGAGGACGCTCGTCGTCACCAACGACTTCCCGCCCCGGCCGGGCGGCATCCAGGCCTACGTGCACTCGCTCGCGTCGCGGCAGCCGGACGGCGAGGTGGTCGTCTACGCGCCGGCCTGGAAGCGCGCGGCGGAGTTCGACGCCGCGCAGGCGTTCCCTGTCGTGCGGCACCCCACGTCGCTGATGCTTCCCGTGCCGGACGTGCTGCGGCGAGCGCGGTCGATCGCCCGGTCGGAGGGCTGCGACCGGGTCTGGTTCGGAGCGGCGGCCCCGCTGGGACTGCTGGCGTCGCGGCTGGGCCTCGAGCGCGCCGTCGCGTCGACGCACGGGCACGAGGTCGGCTGGGCGATGCTGCCCGGCGCGCGGCAGGTGCTGCGCCGCATCGGGCGCTCGGTGGACGTCGTCACCTACCTCGGCGAGTACACCCGCCGGCGGCTGGCGCCGGTCGTGTCGGCCGGGATGGCTCGGCTGCCCAGCGGTGTCGACACCGACGTGTTCCGCCCAGGTGCCGGGGGAGCGGAGGTGCGCGCACGGCACGGGCTGTCGGACCGCCCGGTGGTCGTGTGCGTCTCGCGGCTGGTGCCGCGCAAGGGCCAGGACGTTCTCATCCGCGCGCTGCCTGCGGTGCGCGCTCGCGTGCCGGGGGCGGCCCTGCTCTGCGTCGGCGGCGGGCCCGACGTGCCGCGGCTGCGCCGGCTCGCCGCCGAGACCGGCGTCGCGGACGACGTCGTGCTGACCGGGTCGGTGCCGTGGGAGCAGCTGCCGGCGCACTACGACGCCGGTGACGTGTTCGCGATGCCGTGCCGCACCCGGCTCGGCGGGATGGACGTCGAGGGGCTCGGCATCGTCTACCTCGAGGCGTCCGCGACCGGGCTGCCGGTGGTGGCCGGCCGGTCCGGCGGAGCTCCGGACGCGGTGCTGGACGGCGAGACCGGGCACGTGGTCGACGGGACGTCGGTGGCCGATGTCGCCGACGCCGTCGCGGGGCTGCTCGTCGACCGCGAGCGGGCGCGGGCGATGGGGGAGGCGGGGCGCGCC
>DATMJH010000473.1:0-10335 GCA_035554015.1 Mycobacteriales bacterium | reverse complement strand
GTGCCGCCGCTCCGGGCGGTTCCTGCACCGGGTGCTCGTCGTCGGCGGCACCGAGCAGGTGCAGGAGCTGGCCGGTGAGCTCTGCCGCGACCCGCTCGCCGGCTTCGAGGTGGTCGGGGTCTGCGTGCCGGGCGGTCACGGGACGGTCGAGCTCGCCGGCGGCCGGCACGTTCCGGTCGTCGGGACGCTGACGACGGTGCCGCTGGCGCTGCGCGAGCTCGACGTCGACACCGTCGCGGTCACCTCCGGGCCGGCGCTGGGCAGCCAGGCCCTGCGCCGGCTGTCGTACGAGCTCGAGGGCGAGGACGTCGACCTCATGGTCGCGCCGGCGCTCACCAACGTCACCGGCTCCCGGGTGCACATCCGGCCGATCGCCGGGCTGCCGCTGCTGCACCTGGACGAGCCCGAGCTCAGCGGCGCCCGGCAGGCCGCCAAGTTCGCCTTCGACTGGAGCACCGCGCTGCTGCTGACGCTGCTGGCCCTGCCGCTGCTCGTCGGCATCGCGGTGGTCGTCCGGGCGAGCAGCGCCGGCCCGGCGCTGTTCACCCAGGAACGGGTCGGGCAGAACGGCACGCCCTTCCAGGTCTACAAGTTCCGCTCGATGTACGTCGACGCCGAGCAGCGGCTCGCCGACATCGAGCACCTCAACGAGCACGACGGCGTGCTGTTCAAGGTCCGCAACGACCCGCGGATCACGCCGGTCGGCCGCTGGCTGCGCAAGTACTCCCTCGACGAGCTGCCGCAGCTGTTCAACGTGCTCAAGGGCGACATGAGCCTGGTCGGCCCGCGCCCTCCGCTGGCCAGCGAGGTCGCTCGCTACGAGGGGCACGCGCACCGGCGGCTGCTGGTACGGCCCGGCATCACCGGCCTGTGGCAGGTGAGCGGCCGCAGCGACCTGTCGTGGGACGACACCGTGCGGCTCGACCTGCAGTACGTCGAGAACTGGTCGCTGGCGCTGGACCTGAGCATCCTGTTCCGCACGGCCAGCGCCGTGCTGGCCGGCAAGGGCGCCTACTGAACCTCGCGCGGCCTGGCCCGTTGCGGCACACGAGACCTGTCAGTCCCGGGCCGCGATCAGCTCTCGTCGCCCCAGACCGGGACGCCAGGCCAGACTTGCCTCCTGCTGGTGGGTGCACGAACGTGCACCTCCCCGCATGTCACCGATCGTGCGCATCTGCTCGACAGCAGTGCGTGCGTTCGTGCATCCTGCACGGGTGCACGCTCGTGCACGTCCGCCGAGGGGGTCGCCCGTGCCGCGCATCCGGTCCGCGACGGACGTCGGCGCGATCGTCCGCTCGGCGCGCCTGCGGCGGCACATGACCCAGTCGGACCTCGCTGTCGCGGCTGGTGTCAGCCGCCGCTGGATCGTCGACCTCGAGGCGGGCAAGCCGAGGGCCGAGCTCGGCTTGGTCCTGGCAGTGCTCGAAACGCTCGGCACGCCGCTGACCGTGGAGGCACCCGAGCCGCCGTCGCCCGGTGACAGCGCGCCGCCGTCGGCTGCGCTCGACCTGGACGAGCACCTGCGCCGCCTGGCGGCCGACGAGTGAGGGCCGGTCAGCGCCTCGCCGTGGTCGACGGCACGAGGCTCGTCGGTGAGCTGACCCGCGTGCGGGGGGAGATCACCTTCACCTACGGCGCGGCGTGGAGATCCGACCCGATGGCCACCCCGCTGTCGGTGTCGATGCCGTTGACCGCCGCCGTGCACGACCACGACCGCATCGACCCCTGGTTGTGGGGCCTCCTGCCGGACAACGATCGGGTCCTGCGCCGGTGGGCCCGCATGTTCCACACCACGCTCAAGCATCCGCTCGGTCTCCTCGAGGCCGTCGGGCGTGACCTGCCCGGCCGATTCCAGGTCGTGCCGGAGGCCGACGTGGATGCCGCCACACCCTCGGGGGTCGAGTGGCTGTCGGACGACGACGTCGCCCAGCTCTTGCGCGAGGTCAGAGCCGACCAGACGGCCTGGCTGGGCGCGCGCGGCGGGGCCGGACGGTGGAGCCTGGCCGGCGCCCAGGCGAAGATCGCACTGCGTCACGACGGCGCGCGGTGGGGTCGGCCATTCGGTCGGTCGGCGACCACTCACATCCTCAAGCCGGCGATCTCCGGGCTCGACCAGCACGACCTCAACGAGCACCTGTGCCTGCAGGCCGCCCGCGGCGCCGGGGTGCTCGCCGCTCGGTCGCGCGTGATCACGGTCGCGGACGAGCGGGCCATCTGCGTCGAGCGCTACGACCGCGTCCCGGCCGGCGAGGACATCGCACGGATCCACCAGGAGGACCTCTGTCAGGCCCTCGGGGTGCACCCTGACCGCAAGTACGAGTCCGACGGCGGTCCGTCCGTGGCCGGCATCGCGTCGCTGCTGACGCGGACCATCGGCGGGCGCGCGGCCCGGCACGCGCGCGAGCGCCTCGCGGATGCGCTCGCTCTCAACTGGCTCCTCGCCGGGCCGGACGCGCACGCGAAGAACTACTCGCTGCTCCTGAGCGCTGGTCAGGTGCGGCTCGCCCCCTTGTACGACGTCGCCAGCGCACTGCCCTACCCGGACGTCTACCCCGACAAGCTGCGGCTCGCGATGCGCATCGGTGGCCAGTACCTGGCGTCCCGCGTCACCGCTGACAACTGGCGCCGGGCAGCAGCGCACCTCGCGCTCGACGAGCCTGTCGTGCTGAGTCGTGTCGCCCGCCTTGCCGAGCGGTTGCCGGACGCCATGGCGGCGGCCGCCGCACACCCCGACGTGACCGCGCTCGGCAGCCCACTGCCCCAGCAGCTCGTGGACCTCGTCGCGCACCGGTGCCGTGCTCTCGCACGGCGCCTGGCCTGAGGTGCGCGCGAGGAGCGGCAACCTCCGTCGCTGACCGTCCGGGCGGTGCCCAGGACACAGGCGCGGCTACCCAGCGTGTCGAGACGGACCGGCAGCAACCCGGACGCTCAAGGACAGAACTCCCCCTGCCGACGACGGTGACTAGTCACCCTCGGTGATCGGCATGGCCCCGCTGGAGTCCCTCCTGCGGGTGGCCACGACGACCCCGCCGGTGTCGACACCTGTTCTGTCAGCCGAAAAGGCAAACCCGTCGCGAGGCGGGGGCGCAAAGCCACGGGACCCACGCGGTCAGCCGGGCTGCCGAACGAAGGAGCCCGCGCCATGCGGCGTGCTGTCGCCCTGCCCGTCCTGCTGTCCGCCCTCACCGTGGCGGCCGGCACGGCCCTGCCGGCCACGGTCGCGGTCGCCGCTCCGGCCGGCTCCGTGACCGTCGAGGGCACCTACCAGCACGTCGTCGCCGACGGCCGAGACGGCCGCAGCCACGCCGAGCGCGACCTGCTGGTCGCCGGCGACAAGACCTACCGGCTCACCCTGCCCAAGGGCCACACCCTCGAGCCGGGCAGCAAGGTGCGGGTCAAGGGCAGGCTGACGACGACCGCCGACGGTCCGCAGGCGCTCACCGCCGACCAGACGACCGTGACGGCGTCGACGAGCGACGCCCCGGCGGCGACGACGCAGCACCGGGTGCTGGTGATCCTGGCCAGCTGGACCGGGCCGGACACCCTGACCCCCGACGCCGCCCGCCACCAGGTGTTCACCGACGCCGACGGCTGGTACCGCGAGGTCTCCTACGGCGCGCTCGGCCTGACCGGCGACGTCACGCCGTGGCTGTCGATCGCCGGGCCGGACAACGGCCTGTGCTTCACCAACCACCGCCAGACGATGACCCAGGCCAAGGAGGCGGCCAAGGCGCTCGGCTACGACGCCGCGAGCTACGACCGCACCGTGCTCTACCACCCGCGCTCGTCGAACCCGGACTGCTCCGGCTACGCCGGCTGGGCCTACCAGCCCGGCACCGAGGTGTGGCTGAACGGCGTCATGGACCGGCGCACCAGCGTGCACGAGCTCGGCCACAACCTCGGGCTGCGGCACGCGCACGCCTACACCTGCCAGGACACCACCGGCACGCTGGTGGCGTACGTCAGCCCGGGCTGCACGAGCAACGAGTACGGCGACCAGTTCGACGCGATGGGCGCCTCGTTCTACGTCGGGCACTTCTCGGCCGCGCAGAAGGCCCAGCTCGGCTGGGGCAGCGCCCGACACGCCGACCTGTCGGCCGGTGGCAGCGCCGACCTCGCCCCGCTGAGCTCGACCACCGGCACGGTCGCCGCCAAGGTCGTCGAGGGCACCCGCACGTACTGGGTGGAGCGCCGGGTCGCCTCCGGTGCCGACGCCGCGCTGCCGGCCGGCGGCACCGCCGGTGTGCTGGTGCGCGTCACGGACACGTCTGTCGGCAAGGGCCACGGCCTGCTCGACCACAGCCCCGACGGCGACCACGGCTCGGCGGTGCTCGGCTTCGGCCGCGCCTGGCAGCTGCCCGGAGGCCGGTGGCTCAGCGTCGGCGAGGCCACCGCCGCCGGCGTCACCGTGACCGTCGGCGACGCGCCGCTCGACTCCACCGCGCCCGGCGAGGTGACCGCGCTGGCCGGCAAGGTGCGCAAGCGGGTGCTCGGCCTCGCCTGGACCAACCCGGCCGACACCGACCTCGCCGCCGTCCGCGTCTACCTCTCCACGAGCGGCGGGGACGCTCGCGCCGTCGGCTCGCTCGTCCACGAGGGGGTCGGCACCTCCGCTTCGCTGCCCGCACCGGGCCGCGGCGAGACCTGGACCGTCCTGGTGAGCACGGTCGACGCGCACGGCAACGAGAGCGCCGGCGTCGCCGGTACCGCCACCTCGCGGGGCCTCACGCTGTCCTGACTGCGCCAGCGGCCGGCGGGCACCGCCCGGTCAGAGCCGCACGGCCTCGACCGGGACGGGCGAGCAGACCCGGCGCATGTCGTCCGGGTCGCTGGTCAGGACGACGACGCTGCGCCACCCGGCGAGGAGCACCGCGGCCCCGAGGTGTGCGTCCGCCACGCTCACCCTCTCGCGGACGGCGATGGCCGCGGCGGCGTCGGCGTGCGGCGGATCGAGCGGCACGTCCGAGACGCGGAAGCGGTTGATCGCCGCGGAGCGCGGGCTCGACCGGTCCCAGCCGCTCTCGACCCGCACCGCGCACGGCACGACCACGCGAACGAGATCGCCCCGGCGCCGGCGGCCGACGGCGGCCTGCAGGTGGGCCAGCACCCGGCCGTGCCTGCGGTGTGCCGGGTCGCGCAGGGCCACCACGGCCTCGTTGTCCAGGACGAGTGCGCTCACGCGGTGGCGGACAGCCGCGCCTCGGCCCACAGGAGCACGTCGTGCGCGTCGGCGTCGGGATGCGTCGCGACGACCTGCTCGGCGGCCGCGGCCAGCAGCTCGGGCCGGTCGGCCAGCGGTGAGCCGAGCTGCTCCGCGGTGGCGACGGCGACGTCGGCCAGCGAGGGGCGGGCGCCCGGGTGCAGCCGGTAGTGCTCGTCGAGCGCGGCCTGCAGCACCGCGGTCTGCAGGGCGGCGCGCAGCGCGTCGGCGGTCAGCGCCGTCGTGGAAGACGCCAGGCCGAGCTCGGCGACGGCGAGCGCGGCGGCGTCGCGCAGCGCGGTGGGTAGCCGCATGGAGGTGTTGCTCGTCGCGACGTCGTCCGCGTCGAGCAGCGCGTTCAGCCGGTCCAGGGCCGCGAGGTCGACCACGCCGGGGACCGTACCACGCGGCCGTGGTACAAGGCACTACTCCAGCGCCCGCCAGCTGCGGCCGCCGTCATCGGAGCCGACGACGACCGCGGCGCCGCCCTGCAGCACCAGCAGCAGCGGCTCGCCGTCGGGTGAGAGCGCGACGTCGAGCACCACGGCCCCGGGCAGCGACTCGCGCGGGCAGGGCAGCGGCGCCCAGGTCGCGCCGCCGTCCTCGGTGCGCCGCAGCGCGCCCTCGCGGCAGCGGGCGTCGTCGGCCAGCAGCAGGCCCGGCCCGTCGAGCAGCACCTCCAGGTCGCGGGTGCGGAACGCGCCGTCCAGGCCGGTCGCCGGCCGGGTGTCGGTGAGGTACTCCCAGCCGCCGCCGGTGGAGCGCTGCAGCAGCCGCAGCAGGCCGGGGTCGTCCTCGCACAGCAGGTAGGGCCGCTCCCCATGGTCGCCGACGGCGCGCGGCTCCTGGCGCTCCGGGCAGGTGACGCCGGCCGGGGCCAGGCTGCCCGGCGGGCCCTCGACCACCTCGGTTACCGTCGCCCCGTTGCGGACGGCCAGCACCCGCCCGCCGCCGAGCAGCCGCACGTCGACGACGTCGGGGGCGGGGGAGGTGCGCCAGGTCTGGCCGCCGTCAGCGCTGACCGCCAGCGTGGTGAGGCAGGCGTCGTCCCGCCCCAGCACGGCCAGCGACGCCTCCCGGACGGCGAGCGCCCGCAGGGCCCGCAGCGGCGTGCCCACCGAGGTCTCGCCAGAGGCGTCACGCCGGGTGAGCGCCGCGGGCGGATCGCCCGCCGAACAGTCGGCCGGGCCGGACCACGACCACACCGCCTCCGCCGAGGCGGCCAGCACGCCGGTGTCGGGCGCGGTCGACGCCTCCCCGCCGCCGGTGCCCACCCGCAGCACCGCCAGCACCCCCAGCGCCGCCACCGCCACCCCGAGCGCGCCGAGCACGACGGCGGTGCGGCGGCGGTGCCGGCGCACCGACTCCTGCACGTGCTCGGGCAGTCCCTCGAGGTCGTCCCGCGAGCGCCCGATCACGCCGGCTCCTCGCCGTCGTCCTCGACCCACTCGTCGCGCAGCCACTGCTCGACGGTGGCCCGCACGTCGGCCTCGAGTACCTCGACCGGCACCTCGAAGCCGGTCTGCAGCGTCGCGATCGTCTCCTCCACCGAGCCGGTCTCGAGCAGCAGCAGCCAGACCAGCCGGGCGGTGCCGGGCAGCCCGCGGTAGGTGCCGGTGGGTAGGTGCAGCACGACCACCTGGTCGCCCTCGTCGACCCAGGCCATGTCGCGGCCCTGCCGCAGCACCCGTCGTCCTCCAGTCCGCCCGGCGGCGCGTGCTGTGCGAAACTCCCCAGACCACGCACAGCGCCCACCGGCCACGAGCGAGAGCGCGTCTGTTGGACCTGCGAGACTACGCCCGACTGCTGCGCGTCCGGCGCACCCTCATCCTCACCTGCCTGCTGCTGGGCCTGGGCAGCGCGGCGGTGGCGACGCTCGCGGCGACGCCGGTGTACGAGGCGCGCACCACGCTGTTCGTGGCGGCGGCCGGCGACGTCGCCGGCGCGAGCGCGGCGCAGGCGGGCAACCTGTTCACCCAGCAGCGGGTGAAGAGCTACGCCGAGATCGTCCCCAGCCCGCGGGTCACCAGCCCGGTGGTCGACTCGCTGGGTCTGGCGCTGACCCCCGAGCAGCTGGCCGGCAAGATCGAGGCGAGCGCCCCGCTCGACTCGGTGCTGCTCAACATCAGCGTCCGCGACACCTCGCCCGAGCTCGCCGCGCGGCTCACCAACGCCGTCGCCGAGCAGATGATCGACGTCGTCGACGAGCTCGAGCGCACCAGCGGCGCCGCGACCTCGCCGGTGAAGCTCAGCGTCGTGACCCCGGCGTCCGTGCCGGGCTCGCCGGTCAGCCCCCGACCGGCTCTCAACCTCGCGCTGGGCGCGCTGGTGGGCCTGGCCGTCGGCGTCGGCGCGGCGGTGGCCCGCGAGACGCTCGACCAGCGGGTCAAGACGCCGCAGCAGCTGCAGGACCAGCACGAGCTGGCCACCCTCGGCGTCATCGCCTACGACGCGGACGCCCCCAAGCGCCCGCTCATCGCGCACGTGGCCCCGCAGTCGCCCCGGGCCGAGGCGTTCCGCCAGCTGCGCACCAACCTGCAGTTCGCCGACATCGACCAGCCGCCCCGCTCGATCGTCGTGACCAGCTCGCTGGCGCAGGAGGGCAAGTCGACGACGACGTGCAACCTGGCCATCACGCTGGCCCAGGCCGGCATCGACGTCGTGCTCGTGGAGGGCGACCTGCGCCGGCCGCGGCTCGGCGACTACCTCGGCATCGAGGGCGCGGTCGGGCTCACCGACGTGCTCATCGGCCGGGTCGAGGTGGACGACGCGCTGCAGCACTGGGGCAGCACCGGCACCCTGCGGGTGCTGCCGAGCGGGCCGTGCCCGCCCAACCCGAGCGAGCTGCTCGGCTCGCGGCAGATGGCCGACGTGCTGCACCGGCTGGAGAACCGCGGCCTGGTGCTCATCGACGGGCCGCCCCTGCTGCCGGTGACCGACGCCGCGGTGATCGCCCGGCAGGTCAGCGGGGCGGTGCTGGTGGTGCGGGTGAACTCCACCCGCAACGACCATGTGGCCAAGGCGCTCGGCGACCTGCGCGGCGTCGGCGCGCACGTGTACGGCGCGATCCTCAACATGGCGCCGACCAAGGGGCCGGACGCCTACCGGTACGGCTACGGATACGGCTACTACGGCTACTCGCAGACCCAGACCGCCGGCAAGCGGGCCGCCGGCCGCGACGGCCGCGGCTCCCGCGGGCGCCCGGCACCCGCGCTGCCCGACCCCGGCCAGGCGGCCCGGGCCGGCTCGGCCTGACGGTCAGCCCTCCAGCAGGCCGAGCTCGCCGAGCCGGCCGAGCACGGCGCGCACGTCCGCGGCCAGCCTGGGGACCGGCTCGCCGGTGACCTCGTGCAGCGCCTGCACGATCGCCGGCTCGTCGCTGTGGCCGTCGAGCAGCAGCCACACGAGCGTCGTGGGTGCGTCCAGCCGGTGCAGCGCGCCGTCGCGGTAGCAGAGCGTCTCGTCGTCGAGCCGGCGCCAGTGCACCGCCGGGTGGCGGGCAGGCGGGCGGCTCACGGCAGCAGGCTACGGACCGCCTCCACCGCGCCGGCGTGGTCGTCGAACAGCAGCCGGTGCGTGGTGCACGGCTCGAGCAGGTCGCACAGCAGGTCGACGACCCGCGGCCCGTGGTCCGCGCCGTAGGAGGTCTGCTCGAACAGCGTCATCGCCGCCTCGCCGCGGCTGACCGGCTCGAGCCGCACCCCGGCGCCCGGGGTGTAGCTGGGCAGCACGACGGCGCGAGGCCGGGTGCCCGGCCCGGCGACCGAGCCGGGCCGGATGCGGCTGGCCGGCACGTGCCAGACGTCGGAGGTGAACCGCTCCGCGAGGCTGCCCGGCTCGGGCGCCAGGTGCGGCAGCACCGGCCACGAGCCGCGCTTGAGCGTGAGCGGCTTGGGCCACGGCACGATGGTCAGGTCGTCCGGGTCGAGGGCGACGGTCTCGTCAGTGAGGTAGTCGAGCCCACTCTCGACGAGCCCGGCGGTGAGCGTCGTCTTGCCGGAGCCGGACTGCCCGCAGAGCACGACGGCGTCATCGCCTATGGCGCAGGCGCCGGCGTGGAGCAGAAGCAAGTGGCGGGAGGCCTCGATGGCACGCAGGTTGAGATCGCCGAGCAAGGCGTCTGCGGCAGACCCGGGCCTGAAGTGAGCGTTCACCTCCCGGCCGTCGCGCAGCAGCTGGTACACCCGTTCGGCAGCGGGGTCGGGTATCTCGTAGCCCTCCACAAGCCCGGACGAGGTGCTCGGGGTCAGATCGCACAAGAGCGACGAGAGGTAGCTCTCCAGGTCGAGGTCTGAGATTCGAAGGGCGATGCTCAGGCCAAGCGCTTGGCGTGCCACCCGTCGAGTGTCGCAGCTGAAACAAGAGGGCCTAGGTGCAGAAGCCGCCACTGCAGGTGCCGGAGGCGCAGTGGCTGTTCTGCGTGCAGTTGGCCCCAGTGCCGCCGCACACCTTCGGTGTGCCGGAGCAGACCACTTGGTACGAGCCAACCTTGGCGCAGTCGCTGCTGGTCGCGCAGGAGCCGCCCACGAGGGACGTGCTGCACTTCTTGTTGCTACCGCAGACGCCGGTCGTGCAGTCACTGGGGATGTCGCACGAGCCGCCCGCACCGGCCTGCCGGCAGGTGTTTCCGGTGCAGATGTTCGTCGTACAGTCCGCGTTCCCGGTGCAACTCTTACCGGCCGTGCTCTTTGCGCAGACCTTCTTGTTGCCGGAGGTGACGCACTCGTTGCTGAGGCAGTCACTGTTCTGGGTGCACAGCTTGTCAGCGCCGCACTTCGGACAATACGAGCCACCGCAGGCGGTGCCGGATGTGTCTGTTGCTCCGGTTGGGCAGGTTGGCTGCTGGACGGGAGTGGCGGCCGCGCTCCCCGCCATCACTGTCTGCACCACCGGCGTCGCCCACGCTGTCGCACCGACGACAAAACCAGCCCGCTTCAGCGCCTGTCGCCGCGTCATACCGGCCGCCATCGCGCGCTGCACCTGGAGGGAGTCGGCGGCGGCTCCGCCCGAGTGGCGGAGGTCGTCGAAGTCCGGCATGGGTTCTCCTGCAGCGGGCGTGGGAAGCGGCCTGTGCCGGAAAATTAGGACGCTCCGGTCGTCTCGCCCATCGCCTCAGCAGGCAACCTTGATAGTCC
>DATMJH010000472.1:0-2046 GCA_035554015.1 Mycobacteriales bacterium | reverse complement strand
CAACCTCGCCCGTGACGAGTCGGCGATCGAGCAGGTGCTGCGCGAGACCACCGGCCTGGCGCGGACCGGCGAGCAGTTCCTCGCCGACAACGAGCAGCGCTTCATCACCCTCGCCCGCGAGAGCGTGCCGAACCTGCGGCTCTACGAGAGGTACGCGCCGGAGTACCCGTGCCTGGCGTACTCGCTCGTCGACGACCACCGCGCCATCGCCGACTCCTTCGGCACCCTGCAGCCCGGCCTGCACATCACGCTGGAGGTCACCCGCGACAACGGCGGCTACGTCCCGGGCGACGAGCCCGAGTACCTGGACCGGTCCGGCCCCACCTGCCGGAGCCTGGGCGCCGGCCCGCGCGAGCGGCCGATCCCCGAGTACCAGGACGCGAGGGACGGCTACCGCGACGGCCAGCAGGTGGACCCGGAGACGGGCGAGCGCTCCGGCGACCCACCGGAGGGACCGAGCGGCCCCTACACCTATCCCGACCAGCGCCGCAGGGCGCCGCAGGACGCGGGAGCGGGGACGACGTCCGGCTCCGGCATGCCGCTGTCCGCCGCCGCCCACGACCGCGCCGCCGTCGGCGCCGTCGTCGCGCCGGTGCTCGGCGTCGCGCCGTCGGACGTGCCCGACGTCGCGGTGCTGCTGCTCGCGCCGGTGGCGCGCGGCACCGTCGTGCAGGTGATCTGACCGGCAACACCTCGCGCGTGGCATCCTCGCCGGGTGCCCGCCCGGATGTCCGCCCTCGACAGCGCGCAGCACCAGCTCGCGGAGGCCGTGCGTCAGCTGGGTCTCGACGACGGCATGCACCAGATGCTGGCCACCCCGCGCCGGTCGATGCAGGTCGCCGTCCCCCTGCGCCGCGACGACGGGACGCTCGACGTGCTGCAGGGCTACCGCGTGCAGCACAACTTCTCGCGCGGCCCGGCCAAGGGCGGCATCCGGTTCCACCCGCACACCGACCTCGACGAGGTGCGGGCACTGGCGATGTGGATGACCTGGAAGTGCGCCCTGATGGGCATCCCGTACGGCGGCGCGAAGGGCGGCGTCGCCGTCGACCCGCGACTGCTGTCGCGCCAGGAGCTCGAGCGGGTCTCCCGCCGCTACATCAGCGAGATCCTGCCGATCATCGGGCCCGAGCGGGACATCCCGGCGCCCGACGTCGGCACGGACGAGCAGACCATGGCCTGGATGATGGACACCTACTCGGTGAACTCCGGGTACACGGTGACCGGGGTCGTCACCGGCAAGCCGGTCTCGCTCGGCGGCTCGCAGGGCCGCGGCGGCGCCACCAGCCGCGGCGTCATGTACGCCGCCTTCAGCGCCCTGCACGAGGCGGGCATCGACCACCGCGGCGCCACCGTCGCGGTGCAGGGCTTCGGCAAGGTCGGCGGCCTGGCGGCGCAGTACCTGCACGACGCCGGGTGCACCGTGGTCGCCGTGTCGGACGTCAAGGGCGGCGTGTACTCCGGCAGGGGCCTCAACCCCGCGGCGCTGCTGCGCCACCTGCGCGACGGCAGCGAGAGCGTCGTCGGCTACCCGGGCACCGACACGATCACCAACGAGGAGCTGCTCGAGCTCGACGTCGACGTGCTCGTGCCGGCCGCGCTCGAGGGCGTCATCCACGAGCAGAACGCCGACCGCATCTCGGCCTACTTCGTCGTCGAGGGCGCGAACGGCCCGACGACGCCGGACGCCGACGCCGTGCTGGCCGACCGCAACGTGCTGGTCGTGCCGGACGTGCTCGCCAACGCCGGCGGCGTGGCCGTCTCCTACTTCGAGTGGGTGCAGGACCTGCAGGCGTACTTCTGGTCCGAGGACGAGGTGAACGACCGGCTGCGCGAGCTCATGGAGCGCACCTATCGGCAGGTCTCGGCGCTGGCCAAGGAGAAGGGCGTCTCGCTGCGGACGGCGGCGCAGATGATCGGCGTGGGCCGGGTCGCCCAGGCGCACCGCACCCGCGGCCTCTACCCGTAGCCCGGCGGGAGCCCCGGCGAAGGCCGGGGCGGCGGGGCGGCGTGGATGCCCGGCCGGCGGCGCCTGCTGTGCTTGGA
>DATMJH010000471.1:0-10588 GCA_035554015.1 Mycobacteriales bacterium | reverse complement strand
TCGGCAGCAGGACGGCCTTGTCCGGGTCGAGGACCCAGGACCCCTCCGCGAGCCCGTCTACGGCGTTCGCCACTAGCACGAGCGCGAAGGGCTGGCGGCCGCCGGCTGAAGGGACGGCGGTGTGCACGGAAGCCGGCCCGTCGCCATCGGCCGAGACCGCGCGGACGAGGCCGGTCCTCGCGACGGCGGTGAGCAGCGGCCCGGCTCCGACGCGCGATAGGTCGCGGCGGCTCGAGCGGCGCGCGAGGACGTCCGCAAGGGGCTGGCTCGGTCCGAGGTCAGTGACTGGGACGGCCTCGGCTGACCGGCCGGGGTCAGCGAGCTCCGCGAGCGGGCTTGTGGCCGGCGCGGGGGCGTCGTCGACCGGCTTAACCTCGCGGGCCTCCGCGATCGCGGCGGACGTCGCGGCGGTGCCGCCCGGCCTGACCGGCCCGGCCGCGAGCGCCTGCTCCGCCAGGCGTGCGATCTCCACGACCGAGGCGGGCGGCAGGACGGCCGTCGTGCCGTCGTCGAGGCTCGCCAAGGGCTCTCCGCCGCCGACACGGACGGTGACCGGCCTCGGCGTCACTGCTCGTCGCGGGGCTGCATCCGGCCGAGCCCGCGGAGGACCTCGTCGCGTTTCCAGCAGCCTGGGCAGCCGCCGCACGGGAAGTCTCCGCGGTGGCAGGAGACGGTCCATCCAAGGACGTCGTCGCCGACGCCGGAGGCGGCAACAAGCTCTGCCGAGGTCATCCCGATCACGGGCGCGCGGACCCGAATCGCGCCTTCCTGAATGCGCAGGACCGCGTCGAGGGCATCGTAGAACCGCGGTGTCCCGTCAGCGTGGCGTTGACCGTCGCTGGCGACGGTGGCCGTCAGGACCTCGCCTAAGCCGCGACGCACGGCCACGGCCGCGGCGGTGGTGACGAGGAGCTGGTTGCGGTAGGGCCACCATTCGGGGCTTGGGGCGCCGGGTATGGGGGTGTCACCGTGGAGCAACCCGCCGCCGATCTCGCGCAGGTCAACGCGGACGTCCTCGAGCTCGGTGCCGAGCGCCGAGGCAACCGCGGCGGCGGCGCGGCCTTCGGCCCGGGCTGGCCGTTGGCCGTAGTCGACGAAGAGGGCGAGGGCGGGCCGGGCGAGGGCGAGCAGGGCGGCGCTGTCGAGGCCGCCGGACAGCAGAAGGACTGCGCGGTCTGCGGTCAAAGGTCAACCCGGCCGGGTGAGAGCGGGAGCCCCTGGGCGGCCCAGACGGCTCTGTAAAGGGCGCTGGACAGGTCCGAGTGGATCTCCGCTCCGGTGCCGACGAGCATCTTCGTCCCGTCGTGGCCGGGGCTGTTGATGTGGCCGACGACGGGAAGCCCGGAGCGGTGGGCCCAGCCGGTCTCGTAGACGGTACCGGGGTCCCAGCCGTCGAGAAGAGCGAGGACGGAATCGGACGCGTCGAGGCCGGCGAGGTCGGGCGCGGCGACCTCGTCACCGCCCGGGCCGACGTCGTGTAGCGGGCTGAACACGCGCGCGCCGAGCCCGACAAGGACGGAGCGGCAAGTCTCGACCAGCCAGCGTTCGGCGAGCGTGAAGAACGGCGCCGCGAGGTAGACGGCGGGTGCCTCGTCAGGCGGGACGAGCTCCGGGCCGACGCCGGGGAGCAGCCCGTTGAGCGAGCCGCCCGCGAGGACGGACCCCGGAACGACGGTGCGGCGGGTTCCGCACCACCAGGCGGCGGCGGCGCTGGCCGCGCGCGCCGCCTCAAATGGGTCGGCCCCTGCGTCGAGCGCATGGGCGAACCCGGCCGCGAAGACGTCGCCGCTGCCGAGCGGCCAGACCGTCGGGGTGGGGTATGGGCCGACGCGCACGGGGTCGGGGCTGGTCCGGGTCGCGACAAGGCAGCCGCGGGCGGAGTCCTTCACGACGACAATGTCCGCCTGGGCGAGGAGCCGGGCCGCGGCCTGCGCGGCGGGCAGCGGGGCGCCCGCGAGAGCGGCTGCCTCCCTGGCGTTCGCGACGACAGCGAGGCGGTTCCAGCTGAGCCCGGCGAGGTCGAGGCCGACGAGGTCGCGGGGCCGCTGTGGGTCGACCACGAGCGTCCGGGCGCGGACCTGCCGCGGGCCGTGCTCAATCATCCCGAACACGAGGACGGTGTCGTCGTCCGCAGCGAGAGGGGCGTCGTGGGAGGCGCCGGGGCCGTCGATGGACGGATCGCCGACCGGGGTGAAGTAGCGGAAGCCGACGGGCTGGTCGCGTTCGACGGTACTCCGCTCGACGCTGAGGACCGCCGCGGCGCTGGCAGCGGCATCGGCGGTCTGTCCGTCGACGGCGGTGACGAGCGTCGCGGCACCGGGGCCAAGCGCCGCTGCGGCGCGCATGCCGCTGCCTGACGCGTCGTCGTGGTGTTCCGGGACGGTGACGCTCTCGGCGTATGTGCCGCCGACGACGATCACGCGGGCGCCCGTACCTCGACCTGGATCGCGCCGCCGCGGACGGTGAGCACCGCCGCCTCGAATGGCGCGCCCTGCCGGAGGCAGTCCAGGAGCCGCCCCGTCGCGATGACGCTGCCGGCGTCGCGGCCGGACGCGTCAACGAGGACGACGATGTCGACGGTGCCGGCCCGGAGGTCGACGGCGAGCACGTCGCCTGGCGTGAGCGCGTCGGCGACGCCTGGGACTGGGGCCTCGATCTGGCGGGTGAGACGGAGCCTGGAGCAGTCGTCGTGGCCCCCGGCGCCTGGCCCAGGCCGGTCGGGTCCGCTACTGCCGCTCATGCGGTACCTCCAGTCGCCTGGCTGCGGCCGAAGTGTATCGGCCGCGCGGGACGGCCGGCGGGATCATGCCGAGCGTGCATGACGTGGGGCCCGGGCGGCGGCGGCCTGCTCCCGCCAGATCACGGCGTCGAGGTCGGCCGCGGAGACCTCGCCGGCGGCGGCCCAGGCGAGGAACATCCCCTCCAGGATTGTGTAGTGGTTTGCGGGCGTCCACGTCGCGTCGAAGACGCCCGCGGCGGCGCCCGCGCGGACGATGTGCACGTCCAGGACGGCGATGTCGTCGCTGCCGAGGTGGTTGCGGACGATCCAGCTCGCGGTTTTCGGGCCGACCCCCGGCGCGCCGGTGAGCCAATCCCGCATTTCTCTCGCTCCCTGCGGTGGCTGCCGCTCCCGCAGGAACTCGAGCGCCCCGGCGAGCCTCGCGGCGCGCTGCTCTGGGAAGCGGTAGCGCCGGCGGGCGTCGCCAACCGGCAGCGGGCGGAGCAGCACCGCCCGTATCCGGTCGCAAGACGGCGGCCCGTCTAGGAGGCCCGCGTCGCGAACCGCTCGGAACGCGGCGAGGCCGGTCTCGAATGGCAGGCCGAAACCGCCGAGGATGCAAGCGGCGGCTTCTTCGGCCAGGGTCGCGCCGAGACGGTGGCGGTCTGCGCCGTCGCCAGCAACGCCATCGAGCGCGGTCAAAGCGGTCCAGTAGGCAGCGGTGCCCGTTTGCCACGGCCTGCCCCAAGCAACGCGGCGCGTGAGAGGGCCCGAACGGAGAACGACGACTGGGCCGGGGTCGCGGAACAGGTCTGCTGGCGGACAGTCGGCGGCGGTCACCGCCGTCGCCGGCCGGTTCGGTGCACCGCGGCACTGTGCACGTCATCGAGGCTGACGCCGAGGACGCCGGCGAGGCGGGCGACCGTGAGGAACGCGGGCGTCGCGACGCGGCCGGTCTCAACGCTGCGGACGGTGTCGACGCTGACCCCTGCGGCCGTAGCGAGGTCCTGCGCGGAAACGGCCTCCCGGCGCCGGCGTTTGGCGAGGTAGTCGCCCAGTCGTCGCCCGTGCTCCCTGTCGTGTTCGGATAGTTCTTTTCGGCTCACCGGGCTACTATACATGTATTACTATCGACAGCGCCATTCGCCAGAGATCGACGTCCAGCCACCGCCAACAGCGACCGTGCGGCTCGGCCACTCTTCGTGCTCGTGGCGGCTCGGCGTGGACGCTGCGGCGTACGGGCAGCATCTGCCGAGTTGTTGCCGGTCGGTCCTGACCCGCTCATCGACAACAGCGCCGTCAGCGGCATGAGCGGATGTTCCGGCGCTCGGCCGTAGCCCGTCTTCTGGTCGGTCGAGGGCGCTGCCTCCGGGCGCCAGGACACCGCCCGCTCGAGTGCGGGAACGGTGGCTAGCCGGCGACACCCTCCGTTCGTGACACGCGTACGCATGGTGGTGGACGACGTGTTCTGGGCGTTCCCACCGACAGGATTCTGCAGGCATGAGAAGGCTTGTGGCCGCTGGTTGCGGAAGCCATCCGTCGCGCGGACCGCGCGGAAGTCTGGGACAACGGCGCCCATCACCACTGACAAGATCGCCGACTTCGTCGGCAGTCTGTCCTTGAGCCCGCCGCGCTGGCCGCAGTGGGCGCCCGCGGCACTGCGAGAACTGCACGGATCAGTCGTGGTCGGCGGCGCCCGTCCGGGGAGCCAGGTGTAACGGTCACCAGCTGCGCGTCAGCGACCTGACACATTAGCGCCCATTTACGAGAGCGATTCGGAGTCCGCTGTCGAGACGCGGCTCGAACGAGCCCGCAGTTGCAGTCGTACGGCCGCAACATGCTCCAGCAGGCGACTGACCGCACCGGGCCAGGCCAGCACGACTGCGCCGGCCAGGTAGGCGAGGACGAGGTATACCAGCGGGCTGCCTTCGGGCATGAGCGTCGCGACGAGGGCTACTGGAAGGCCGAGGTAGCAGAAGCGCCGCTCCGCTCTTAGGCGGCCGAATCCTCGCCGCATGGGTGCGGCGTACGCGCGCACGGCGGCCAGCGCGAGCAGGACCGTCCACCCGATGGCCACGGCTGCGCCGTTGCCTGACACGGCCAGGACGGCGAGGACTGCAGCGAGAGGTAGGTAGCGCTTGGCAGCGGCGGTCCGGGGGGCCAGGCGCCAGCCAACTGTCGGGGGCCGCGCTTGCCCGACGGGCAGCAGCTCTGCGCGCCGCTGCCTCATTGATCCCAGCAACAGCCACAGCGAGTCCCAGCCGGATGCGGCCGCAGCGAGCCGCTGTGACGGCAGAATGGTCGCTGGTAGCTCGAGTCGGCGGGACTCCCCTGGGCCGAGCGCAAAGGGCGCCCCGGCGCTGTCGGTGATGTCGGCTCCACCGATGCCCCCGCGCGTGCCGCCGACGACGAGTCGCTCGACCGTGTCCGAGGTCCTGCCAGCGTTGAAGATCCACAATAGTAGGACTTCGTCGTACAGCAGGGCATGCACTCGCAATCGGGATCCGCCTCGCCGGAAGGCCATGACGTTCCAGATCAGGGAGGCGAGCGCCACGGCGAAGGATGCAACGGCTAAGCCTCGCGCCCAGGCGTCAACGGCCATGCCGCCGACCGTATCCCCGCCGTCCGACGGTTTCGACGCCGAGTCGGCAGGGACTGAGAACGGCAGGTGAGCGGACCTTGTCCGGCGAGTAGCGAGCCAGGGCTCTGCTGCTCGACCGACCTCGTTCGTGATCCGGGAGCTGGCGACCGCCGACCATGGTCGGGTGATGCACATCTAGCCGCTGCCGCTGCAGTGCCGCCGGGCGATTCGTGCGGACGCGAGGAGGGCTGAGTGCTGCAACCTGTCTTCGCTCCGGGCCTTGCCTGTCTGTCTCTGCTGTCTCGCGCTCAGGCTCTTCCTCCGTCACTCGCAGGACGAGCATCGGGAAGATTCGGAGTCCGGGAACGCGGCCGGACCGAGGAGTTGGAAGCAGCCGCTGCAGAGGCGCTCGCCGCGTACAGCTCGCTCGCACTCGCAGCGGGCGCACTCGGTGCAGGGTCGGACTCCGCAGGCAAGGCACGCGGCGGCGTAAGAGGTGTATGCGGCGGCGCAGTGCTCGCACCACTGCTCATCAGGTCCGCGGCGGGCATCTCGACCAACGGTCAGGCCGCCCCAGGCCGGCGTGTCCGTAACCAGCACGGCTACGGTCAGCCAGCCGTCGCTGGCGGTGTCGCAGAGCATCTCAGGTCCGACATTGCCCGACGCGAACGTGACGATGGCTCGATCCCGTAGGGCGAGCCCCCCTGTGGCCGCACGGGCGAGTAGCCCACCCTGGGGCGTGTCACGTCCGACGGGCAGGGCGTCTTTGGCTCGGGCGGTGAAGGTGGCGTCGCCGTGGCGGTCGAGGAGCATGACGTATCCCGGGGAGGGCAGCTGTCGTGCGGCGGCTACTGCACACGCTTGTGCAGAGGCCGCGCTCGACCGAATGAGCGCTAGCACGCCTCTCGCTGTTACGCCCTCGGCCAGTGCTGTGGCTGTCTCGGCAGGCGGCAGGAGCACTTGCGCGGCGAACTCGTCGCAGATCTTCTCCTCGAGTTGCGCTCCGGCATCGTGCGCTGCGAACAGTGCTTCGACAACTTCGAGGACCTGGTCTCGCAGGTGGTGGGCGTACTCGTGCAGCAGGCTGAACCGTCGTCGCCCTTCGGAGGCGTCCTTGGCGATCAGCAGCCTCGCTGGTGTCCGGGACCTGTCGTAGCCGGCCGCGATCGAACAGCCCGCAGGCAGAGTCGAGGGGTTCAGCCAGCGGACTTCC
The DNA here is from genome assembly GCA_035554015.1 of Mycobacteriales bacterium. Classification (GTDB taxonomy): domain Bacteria; phylum Actinomycetota; class Actinomycetes; order Mycobacteriales; family SCTD01; genus DATLGD01. The sequence continues at coordinate 4,075 of DATMJH010000471.1, read as the reverse complement.
ACGCTGGGATCGGACCGCAGGGCCGCTTCGGGGTCGAGTCGGAGCTGGTCAGCATCGACGAGTCCTGCGGCACGTGTGTGGTCGAGCAGGGCGGCCGCGAGCAGCTCAGCGTTGGCAGGGGTCGCCGTGCTGCTCACTCGAAGTCGTGCAGCGCCAGTGCCACCTGGTCGCGCCAGTACGCCGTCTGCCGCTCGTCGTCGGTGGGCTCGTCCGGGTGCGGCACGCTGCGGGCTGCCATGGGGTTGTGCGTCACATGTCGGACGAGCGCCGACGGGTCGTCGGGATGAACCTCAGGGGCGTGGGCGGCGGTCCAGGCTTGACGGGCCCGGCGCCATCGGGGTGCGGAGACTGCGGTGAGTGCCGACTCCCATGCCGCGGCGTCGCCCGGCGACTGCAGGCCGATGGTGCCGTCAGATACGCGTGCGAGGGCTGCGTACTCGTCGGCGTCCGGCTGCGCGCCTCGGCGAAGGTCGAGCAGACGCCCCGGCGTGATGTTGGTCCGGGCAGCGAGCTGGCTGAGGCCCCTCGCGGTCCGGGCCAGCTGGCCGATCGCTTCAGCCGTTGATATCTGAGCCGCGGACGGCGCGGGGTCGTCCTCGGGCAGGTAGCGGAGCCCAGCGGCGGCGTTTTCGAACCAGGCGACCGTGTCGTTGATGGCGTCCGCCAGGTCGAGGGCGTCGACGTCCTCATCGGTCAGCGGTTCGCCGGTCGGCAGGCCGTCCGGCGCCGCGCCTCCGGCCCGGTGCGCGGCGACGAGCTCGTGCAGTGCTTGTGCGGCTCCTGTCACGGCGCCGACGTCGGGCAGTGTCCCGATGTGGCGGTCGAGCGTGAAGGTGGGCACGGCGGCTCTGTGTCTGACCCAGACGGCGAGCGCTGTCTCGAGGGGTGACTCTTCGGCGTCGAGTCTCAGGGTGAACTCGTCGGCGAGCTCCGCGTCTGTGGTTACGGGCGCGATGAGGATGTGCCAGGCGTCGGTGTCGATGATCGCTGCGAGCAGGTGCCGGCCCTGCCAGGTGAGCCGCCATACCTGGCCGGGCTTGGGGCTGGCGGTTTCAGCGCGAGCGTCCATGAGCTCTCGCACGCGGGCGGGCACGACGGCCTGGCCGGCTGCGACCCGGAAATCATCTCCCCAGGCGATGTGGCTGAGGGCCTGCTCGAACTCCTCGTCGGTGCCGTCGCTCGCGTCGTGCCAGGTCACAGATTCGCGTCGGGCTCTGCACCAGCCGCAGTCGGTGAGGTGCTTGTGCTCGTCGGCGCTGGGCTGCTCGAGGAGGCGGTCGTCGTCGAGGTGGGCCGTAGGCGGCGTGGTCGGTATGGCCAGCCGCTGGCTCCAGCGGTCAGTCATGCCGGGCCTGCCTGCGCTGGATGTGCTTGTCCATGGTGTGCCTCCTGGTCGATGCCGGTCGCTCTCCGGCTGGCGGCCCTGGCCTGCCGCCCCGGACGCGTCCGGGGCGGCAGGCTGCTTCGTCCTGCCACATTGAGCATCAACGGCGAACCGGCGACGCTTGTCCAGCGGTCGGCCTGAGAAGGTTCCGAGAGTCTGTGACCACGCTCGGAGGCCGGCTCACGTTATGTCGATGCCGAGCTGGTGCGCGGCGAGGTCGCGCGCGGCCAGGGCGACGGCTTCTGCGTCTTCATGATCGGCGAGCATGGTGCTGAGCCGGTCGGTCACTCGCTGCTTGATGACGCCTGCGGTGGAGACCGGCAGCCCGGTGCGGTCGGCGATCGTCCGGACGGTTTCGCCGAGCCACGCCAGGACGAGGCGTTCGCGAAGGGTGAGCTGGTCGAGCACTTCTGCCGCGGCCTCGAGCAGCAGCAGCTCGACGCTGGGTGCAGTGGCGTGCTGCGCTGCCGGCTCCGGGTCGTCGTCGGCGGGTCGTCGGCGGCTGTCGAGCGTGTCGATGGACACTGTCGCGGGTGATCTGCCTGGGGCGACCCCGAAGCGCCTGGCGATGACTGCGGCGAGGTCGGACCAGGTGAGGCTGCCAGCGGCTGCGGTCAAGATGGCGGCGGCGACGCGCTCGATGCTCTCGCGGTCGGCGACCGGGCTCTCGCGGCGGGTCTGCGGGGACCAGCGGACGAGGGTCACCTCTCGCACGGCGAAGGCGGCGCGGACGAGGTCCTGCTCGCGTCCCCCGAACGGCTCACTGCTCGGCCATGCGGCGAGGGCGACGTAGCCGGCGCCGGGCTGTCCGGGCGGGACTTCGGTGAAGTCGGCGTTGGCTCGCAGGACGTCTTTGATCCGCCGGATGAGGCGGCCCATGGTTGTGGCGCGGCCCTGCTCGCGCAGGTGGTTGATGAGCGCTTGGGTGAGGACTCGTCGGAGCTCGTCGTCGTTGTCGGCGAGGAGCGCCATCTCGGTGAGCCGTCGGCGGATGTTGGTGCTGGTGAGGAACTCGTGCCCGGTCTCGATGGCTGCGGCTGCGTCCCAGCTCTGGTGCCCCGCGGGTGGTGGGAAGTTGCGGGCGCGACCGGCTGCTCGTGCGCAGCGGTACAGCAGTCGTGCGAACTCCTCACCAAGGACTCCAGAGCGGAGCTCCTCCCAGGCAGTCATGGTGTGCCCGCCGGGGGTGGCGAGAGCGCTGCCTGGACTCGACCCCAGGTTGTGTCGTCGAGCGCCCCCACCGCTGTGGCCTCCGGATCTGCGAAGTGCGTGAACAGGACTCGTTTGGGCCATTGGACCCGCCACCAGCCGAGCTCGTGCAGCTCTAGCTCCGCCTGTGGCGGGTGGGCGACGAAGGGCTTCCCCTTGGCGTGGATCTTGGTGGTGCGGGTGACGACCTCGGCGATGCGTAGGACTCGGTCGACGGAGACAACGAGTACTGGGTGGTGCGCTCTGTCGGTCGGGTCGTACAGCGCCGATGGCATGTCGTAGACCCAGCCGAGCTTCGGCGCGGGTGGTCGGCTGAGGAGAGCCAACGCGCCCTCCTCTGTCTCCTCAGCGGCCGCGATTAGGCGCGTTGTTTGTTGATGGATCCGGCTGGCTGAGTCTACCCGCCGCGATGATCTCTCTACCGATTCTGACTATGCGTGTAGGGCATGGCCGGTTCCGGCTGCTCGGCGTGCGCGGCTGCGGGTCGATGTCTCCCCGTCCGGGGCTCGCAGCGTGCCTCAGCGCTCGTCGGCTGGGCGCTCAATCTCGCCGCGCCGCAACAACATCGGGTCGACCGGCGGGTCGATGACCGGCCGGCCGGGCGTCTGCGCCGGACTTCTCGTCGTCTGGTTGGACAGATGGCTGCGGTTCGCCGTCCCGCCATGACAACAGCAACAGAAGGGGCACCATGAGCAAGGACGACAAGCGCGGCCCGGACATCCTGAGGGTGACGGTGCACGCGCCGAACAACAGCGCGCACGAGTTCGAGGCCAAGGCGCATGAGCGCGTCGACAAGCTCGCTCGCACGGCGGTCGAGCACTTCACCGACGCGGGCCTGATGCAGCGCGCCGACTGCGGTCTCGTTCTCGTCGAGGGTGGCACGGCGCGGCCGCTGGACGACACGAGCCGGCTGGACGAGCTCGACCTGCCGCAGGGCGCTGTGCTCAAGCTCGTCGTCAAGGAGCCCAAGACCGACGGGGACGGGCGTTGACGCTGCATCCTCTCGTGCTGGCGGAGCTGTTGGCTGCTGAGGCTGACGTCGCTCGTGAACGCCTCGCAGGTCGAGTGGACAGCGTGAGCGCCGAAGGCGACCACGTCGTGGTGTCCTTTCGTGCCCACGACCAGCTGTGGCGGCTGCGCTTGGACGGTGCGGAGTACGACGCGAAACCTCTGGCTGTCTCGGTCGTCGATGACGCCGGGGCCACGGTCGGCGTTGAGGCGTGGCCGCCTGGCCTTGCGTACGGCGGCGACCACCCCTTCGTGCATCGGCCGTGGGTGTGCATCCGCGGCACGTTCGAGTACCACACGTATCCCGGGCACACAGCTGACGGTTGGGAGCGCTACCGGGGAAATCTTCGCCTGCCCGATGTCGTCTCGCATCTGCTGGAGAAGGTGGGCGTGTGAGCGCGTCGCCGCTTGCGGTCCTGCCGCGGGTCCTCGACGAGGCGCGAGAGTTCTTCGAGCACGCCAGCGTTCTCGAAG
>DATMJH010000470.1:0-5015 GCA_035554015.1 Mycobacteriales bacterium | reverse complement strand
GCGAAGGCGCGGGCGGTCGCGGCGGCGAACTGCCGGCGCCAGACGTGCACCACGAGCTGCTCGAGCCGGGGCACCAGGTGGACCGACGAGTGCCGCGCCGTCTCCGTCGCCTCCTCCAGGGTCATGCCGGCCGCCAGCTCGCGGAAGACGTCGACCTGCGCCTCGGCCATGCGGGCGAGGCCCTGCCCCATCGAGCGGGCGAGCACGAGCAGCGTGTCGGCGTCGACGAGCCCGCCGTCGCGCAGCTCGACGGCGGTGCGCAGGGCGTCGACGTCGCGTCGGGTGAACGCCTTCTCGCCGGCCGCGACCACCGGGAAGCCGAGGGCGTTCCAGATGGCCCGCGCCTCGAGCTCGGGGACGTCGGCTGCGGCGCTCACCTCGTCGCGGTCGAGGTCGCACGGGGCGCCGAGCAGGGCCTCCTCGAGGGGCTCGGGCGACGGCGCGGGCTCGACGGCCGGGCCGGGAGCGGCATCGGGAGCGTCGCGCGGTGACCGCATGCGCGGGACGGTACTGGCGCCGCTGCCCCGCGCCTGCTCGTGAGGGTGTCAGACCGCCGAAGCAGGCGTACCGTCGACAGCGTGCGTCGCCAGACGACCTACCTCACCCTCCGCGCCGGAGCGGCGGTGCTGTTCCTGGTCGCGTCGGTGGTGATGCCGCGGGGCGTGCCGGCCGCGCTGTGCGTGGTCGCGGCCGGGCTGATCGCCGTCCTGTCCTGCTTCGGCGTCACCGCCGGCGGACCGGGCGAGCGGGCCGGCGCCGTACCGCAGGACCGGTGGTTCGACGGCGTGCGGGCGCCGCAGGGCGACTGGCCGCCGTTCGACCCCGACCGGGTGGTGGAGGGCGAGCTGGTGGAGCGGCGCGAGCGCTGAGCGGCGCCTGACGGCGTCCTCAGCGCCGGGTGCCGGCGTCACCGCTCGCCGTCGTCACCGCCGTCGTCACCGCCGTCGTCCGGGTCGTCGTCCCAGCCGTCGTCCCAGCCGTGGCCCCAGCCGTCGTCCCACCGGGGCGGGACGTCGTCGAGGAGGTCCTCGACCAGCCGGGCGAGCTCGCGGGCGCGCGGCACGTCGCGCAGCACGACGCCGCGCTCACCCCGGCCCTCTCCCGCGACGGGCAGCACGAGCGTCCCGCTGCCGAGAAGCCGCTGGCCGAGCGATCGGTGCACCTCGACGTCGACCACCCGCGACAGCGGGACCGACCGCGACGCCCGGCGCAGCACCCCCTGCTGGACGACGAGCCGGCGCTCGGTCACCCACAGCACGGTGCCGAGCCAGCGCAGCCACGGCAGGACCGCCCAGCGCACCACCACCACCGCGGTGACCGCGGCGACCAGCGCCCGGCCGGCGCGCTGCCAGTCACCCGGCGGCACCCGGGCGGCGGCGAAGCCGGCGCACGCCAGCGACGTGAGCAGCACGGCGAGCGGCAGCGCCAGCACGCGGGGGTGCGTGCGCGTGCGGAGCAGCTCCTGCTCCTCCAGCAGCGCACCGCCCCGACCCGCCATGCCGCGCAGTGTGCGGCCGCGAGGCCCGGCGAGCGCGCAGCTCAGCGCACGGGCGTGGCGTGCACGACGTCGCCGGCGGCGTAGGCCTGGCCGGCCACGACCAGGCGCCCGGCGTCGTCCACCGCCGTCGCCCGGCCGGTGGCCGGGGAGCGGCCCGGCCGCTCGACCCGGACCTGCCGGCCCACCGTCGCGCACAGCTCCCGGTACCGCTCGCGGCTGCCGGCGGGGTCGGCGAGTACGTCGCGAAGCGCGCGGAGCAGGGCGCGCAGCAGCGTGTCGCGGTCGGTGGTGCCGCCGTCCTGCAGCCGGACCGACGTCGCGCCCTCGTGCGGCAGCTCGTCCTGCCGGGTCGTCACGTTGAGCCCGATGCCGAGCACCACGGCTCCGGGAGCGGGGACCTCGGCCAGCAGGCCGCACACCTTGCGCTCGGCGACGAGGACGTCGTTGGGCCACTTGACCACGGCGTCCAGCTCGGCCTGCTCGCGCAGCGCGGTCGCGACGGCGAGGCCGCCGAGCAGCGGCAGCCAGGGCAGCTGCTCGGTCGGCCAGCCCGGCCGCAGCAGGACGGAGAAGGTGAGGCCCGCCCGGGGCGGCGACACCCACGAGCGGTCCAGCCGGCCCCGGCCGGCCGTCTGCTGCTCGGCGACGACGACCAGCCCGGCGGGCTCGCCGGCCCGCGCGCGCTCGACCACGACGGCGTTGGTCGACCCGACGACGTCGAGCACCTCGACGCGCCACCCGTCCGGCTCGAGCGCCCGTCGCAGGGCAGCCACCCGCAGGGGCGGCCGGTCGAGGTCACCGTAGGGAGAGGGCACCCGTCCAGTGTGGTGGAGCGCGCTCGCTAGCCTTCGCCCCGTGACGACTGCAGCCGAGATCCCGGCCGACGCGGCCGACGGCCCGGACATCCACACCACCGCGGGCAAGCTCGAGGAGCTGCGCCGCCGCAACGACGCCATGCGGCACGCCGGCTCCGACCGCGCCGTCGAGCGGCAGCACGCGATGGGCAAGATGACCGCCCGCGAGCGCATCGAGGCCTTCCTCGACGAGGGCTCGTTCGTCGAGACCGACGCCCTCGCCCGGCACCGCGCCCGCGACTTCGGCGTCGACAGGAACCGGCCGTTCGGCGACGGCGTCATCACCGGCTACGGCACGGTCGACGGCCGGCCGGTGTGCGTGTTCAGCCAGGACGCGACCGTCTTCGGCGGGTCACTCGGCGAGGTCTACGGCGAGAAGATCGTCAAGGTCATGGACCTCGCGCTCAAGACCGGCTGCCCCGTGGTCGGCCTCAACGACGGCGGCGGCGCGCGCATCCAGGAAGGGATCATGGGTCTCGCCCTGTACGGCGAGATCTTCTACCGCAACGTCATCGGCTCGGGCGTGGTGCCGCAGATCTCGCTGATCCTCGGCTCGTGCGCCGGCGGCGCCGTGTACTCCCCTGCCATCACGGACTTCACCCTGATGGTCGACGAGGGCTCGCACATGTTCATCACCGGCCCGGACGTCATCAAGACGGTCACCGGCGAGGACATCGGCATGGAGGAGCTCGGCGGCGCCCGCGCGCACAACTCCAAGAGCGGCGTCGCGCACTTCATGTCCTCCGACGAGGAGGAGTGCCTCGAGCTGGCGAAGACGCTGCTGTCGTTCCTGCCGTCGAACAACCTGGAGGACCCGCCCGTCGTCGACGAGATCGACGCGCTCTCGGAGGACCCGGTCGTCGAGCTCGACACCCTGGTGCCCGACTCGAACAACGCGCCGTACGACATCAAGACCGCCATCACGGCGGTGCTCGACGACGGTGACTTCCTCGAGGTGCAGGCGCTCTGGGCGCAGAACATCGTCTGCGGCTTCGGCCGGGTGGAGGGCCGGTCGGTCGGCATCGTGGCGAACCAGCCGATGAGCTTCGCCGGCACCCTCGACATCGACGCCTCGGAGAAGGCGGCGCGGTTCGTGCGCACCTGCGATGCGTTCAACGTGCCGATCCTGACCTTCGTCGACGTGCCGGGCTTCCTGCCGGGGGTCGGCCAGGAGCACGCCGGCATCATCCGGCGGGGCGCCAAGCTGCTGTACGCCTACGCCGAGGCCACCGTCCCGAAGGTCACCGTCATCACCCGCAAGGCCTACGGCGGCGCGTACGTCGTCATGGGCTCCAAGCACCTGCGCTCCGACGTCGAGCTGGCCTGGCCGACCGCGCAGGTCGCGGTGATGGGCGCCCAGGGCGCGGTCAACATCGTGCAGCGCAAGGCCCTGGCCGCCGCGGCGGAGAGGGGCGAGGACGTCGAGGCGGTGCGGTCGTCGTTCATCACCGAGTACGAGGACACCTTCGCCACGCCGTACATCGCCGCCGAGCGGGGCTTCGTCGACGCCGTCATCGAGCCCTCGCAGACCCGGCAGGAAGTGGCCAAGGCGCTGCGGATCCTGCGCGGCAAGCGCGAGACCCTGCCGCCGAAGAAGCACGGGAACATCCCGCTGTGACCACCCCCTTGCGTCAGAGCACCGGAGCACCTGCAGGCTCGCCAGTTCTGACGTCCCGCATCCCGGTCGCGTTGCGTCAGAGCACTGGAGCAGGTGCGCGCTCGCTCGTCATGACGTCACGGGGCCTGGACCGATGACCGAGGCGACCACCGACGCCGCCGCGCCGGTGCGGCCGCTGCTGCGCGTCGTCCGCGGCAACCCCACGCCCGAGGAGATCGCGGCCCTCGTCGCCGTTCTCGCCCTCCGCGGCCCGGCGGTCGAGCCCGAGCCGGTCCCGCCGTCGCGCTGGGCGTCGCGGGCCGCCGGACTGCGCCGGCCGCTGTCGCCCGGACCGGGCGCCTGGCGCGCCAGCGGCCTGCCCGGCCCCCACTAGCCTCCCGTCCGATCCGACCCTGTCCCAGGAGACGTCGTGCCGAAGCTGAGCAAGGTCCTCATCGCCAACCGCGGTGAGATCGCCGTCCGGGTCGCCCGCGCGTGCCGCGACGCCGGGCTGCAGAGCGTCGCCGTGTACGCCGAGCCCGACCGCGACGCCATGCACGTGCGGGTGGCCGACGAGGCGTTCGCGCTCGGCGGCACGACGCCGGGCGACAGCTACCTGCGCATCGACAAGGTGATCGACGCCGTGCGGCAGTCCGGCGCCGACGCCGTGCACCCCGGCTACGGGTTCCTGTCGGAGAACGCCGAGTTCGCGCAGGCGGTCATCGACGCGGGGGTCACGTGGATCGGCCCGCCGCCGGAGGCGATCGCGGCGCTGGGCGACAAGACCACGGCTCGGCACATCGCCCTCGAGATCGGCGCTCCCCTCGCGCCCGGCACGGCCGACCCGGTCAAGGGCGTCGACGAGGTGCTCGCGTTCGTCGAGGAGCACGGCCTGCCCATCGCCATCAAGGCGGCGTTCGGTGGCGGCGGCCGCGGGCTGAAGATCGCGACGAAGCACGAGGAGATCGCCGAGCTGTACGAGTCGGCGGTGCGCGAGGCCGTGGCCGCCTTCGGCCGTGGCGAGTGCTTCGTCGAGCGCTACCTCGACAAGCCGCGACACGTCGAG
>DATMJH010000469.1:0-4812 GCA_035554015.1 Mycobacteriales bacterium | reverse complement strand
GGTTTCCTGCGCGCGGGCCATGACACCACTGATCGCCAGGCTGTTCCACAGGTGGAAGGCGACGGCGCCGACGGCCAGGCCGGCGGCGTCGTCCATGTGGATCCCGCCCGACGACCCGGCTCCCAGCAGCGTCGCGATGCCACCGGCGAGCGCCGTCCCGATGGCGAACGACGCCGCGTTGAAGCACGCCTTGATGACCGGGATGCGCTTGGCCAGGTGGAAGCCGAGGATCGCCACGGCCGCCAGCACGACGAGCGTCGGGGCGGGGACGAGCAGCAGCCCGACCATGAGGAAGAGCTCGGCGAAGGTGAAGGCCTCGATGTTGTGGCCGAACCGGGTCTCCAGCAGCGGCAGGTCGGCGAGCGCGCACAGCAGCAGGGCCAGCGCGATCATCCACAGCTCGGTGGGCGTGCCGATCGCGCTGGGCAGGCAGGCGAGCACGACGAGCATGCCGGCAGCGCAGATCGCCGCCACGTAGTGCTTCAGGCTCGTGCTCATCTCACCTCCCTGGTCCGCGGACCGTTCTGGCGCCCGACGCGGGGCGGGCGCCGCACGACCGTGGTCGTGCGGCGCCCGTGCGTCGCTACTTGCAGCGACCGGACCGCTGGTCCGCCCGGACGCACAGGTCGGTCGTGAACACCGGGCGCTGTTCGCTCACCTCACCGGGGAACTTCCTGTTCCACGGCGGCTGGCTGCCCCACCAGGCGTTGAGGAAGATCTCCTCGTCGTAGCTGCCGCTGGTGAACAGGGACGGCTCCTCGTCGTAGGTGCCGGTGGTGAAGTCGCTGTCCTTCCAGGTCGAGCCCTTCCAGGTCGAGCCCTTCCACGTCGAGCCCTTCCACGTCGAGCCCTTCCAGGTCGAGCCCTGCCAGGTCGAGCCGGTCCAGGCCTCGCCCTGCCAGGTCGAGCCCGTCCAGGTGCCGCCCTTCCAGGTGGAGCCGTCCCACACCGAGCTCGACCAGTCGAGCCCCTTCCACGTGGAACCGGTCCAGAAGGCACCCTTCCAGGTCGAGCCGGTCCAGGCGTCGCCCTTCCAGGTGGAGCCGGTCCACAGGGCCGGGTCCCAGGGCTCACAGCGGACGTCGATCTCGCCGACGATGGCGGTCAGGACGCCGCCGCACTCGGCCACCACGTTGTAGCCGCCGCGCGCCTTCTCGAGCGAGCCCAGGCCGGTGGCGGTAAGCGACTGCTGGACGGCCGGGCCGGGGTCGGCCGTGAGCGCCGGCGCCAGCCGGATGCGGCCGCTGCCCTGCTCGTTCGGCGTCTCACCGGCGAGCGGGCTGGCCGTCGACTTGAGCAGGTGCTTGACCTGGTCGGGGGTGAGCGAGGGCCGAGCGGCGATGAGCAGCGCGGCGACCCCGGCGGTCACGGCGGCGGCCTGCGAGGTGCCCGAGCCGCGGACGTAGCTCGGCGAGACCAGGGCCTTCGGGTAGGTCGCCTCCACGTGCGACCCGTAGGAGCGCGCGAGGGTCAGCGTGCGTCCCGGCGCCACGACGTCCGGCTTGGTCAGCCCCTGCGCCGTCGGTCCCTGGGAGGTCCAGTCGACGTGGCTGTCGTCGTCGAGCTTGCCGGAGCCCTTGTCGTTGAAGGCACCGACGGTGAGGACCACCGGGTCGTCGCCAGGCTTGGTGATGGAGCCGGCGGTCGGACCGGAGTTGCCGGCCGCCACCACGACGACGATGCCCTCACTCCACAGCCGCTGCACGGCGTAGTTGAGCGGGTCCACCGCCGGGTCCTGGGTGCTGGGCACGCCCCAGGACAGGTTCATGACGCGGATGTTGAACTGGTCCTTGTAGGCGGAGACCCAGTGCATGCCCTGCAGGATGGTCGAGACGTCGACGGCGCCGTTGCGGCCGGCGACCTTCACCGCGACGATCGTGGACTCGGGCGCGACGCCGGCGAACTTGCCCGCCCTGTTGCCGACCGAGTCGGCGCCGCTGCCGCCGATGGCGCCGGCCATGACGGTGCCGTGGCCGTAGGTGTCGACGACGGTGCCCTCACCGGACAGGTCGGGGCCGTGGACGAGGCGGCCGGCGAAGTCGTTCATCTCCGAGACGCCGGTGTCGAGCACCGCGACACCTACGCCCTTGCCGAGGTTGCCGCCGGCCCATGCGGCCGTGGCCTGGGTCGACCGGGTGAAGCCCGAGGCGACGCTCGTCTCGTCGTAGGAGAGCGTGACGAACTGCCCGACCTTGTCCTCGGTGACCGAGGTGACGCCCTCGACGCCGGCCAGCTCGGCCACCGATGACGCCGGCACGCGGGCCTCGACGCCCTCGACGAGCGGCAGGTCGTCCTGCACCGTGCCTCCGACCGAGCGCACGGCGTCACGGGCCGCAGCCACGCCGCCGGTCGCGCGGACGATGACGTCCTGCAGTGCGTCGCCCGCCGTGGCCAGCGCCGGGTCGACGACGCCGAACTTCCAGGCGCTGCCGAGCTCAGGCGCGGCACTGACGCCGGGCGCGGTGAGGCCGGCGAGGACGACGGCGGCGAGCCCGGCGGCCAGCACACCCTTCGACCGAGGCGTCGGGGTGGGGACGGCGTGCGCCATGAGGAACCTCCAGTAACCGCTCGACTACTTGCGGTTAGCAGAGTGCCGTCTCGTCGGCTCGGCGAACATGGTCTCTAGGTAGTCAGTTGGAACCATCTTCATGGCCCGCGCGTGACGCCGAGCGGCCCAGCGCGAGCAGCGACGCCGCGTTGTCGTGCAGCACCGCCCGCAGCCAGCCGTCGTCCATGCCGAGGCGCGCCAGGGCTTCGACCTGGTGGGCGTACGGGTACGGGGTGTTCGGGAAGTCGGTGCCCAGCAGCACCCGCTCGCGCAGCGCGGCGAGCCGCCCGCGCAGCTCGGCCGGGAACGGCGCGCGCCGCTCGGTCCAGTCGGTGAAGGCCATGGTGGTGTCGAGGTGCACGCGGGGGTAGCGCTCGGCCAGGACGAGGAACTCTCCGTAGTCCGGCATGCCCATGTGCGCGATGACTGCGGTCAGCGACGGGTGCCGCCGGAGGACCTCCGCGAACGGGGCGGGCCCGGTGAACGGCCCGGGCACCGGGCCGTGGCCGCAGTGCACCACCACCGGCGTCCCGGCCTCGGCGAGCCGGCCCCAGACGTCGTCCAGGAGCGGGTCACGCGGGTCGTACGCGCCGACCTGCAGGTGCGCCTTCCACAACCGCGTGCCGGCTGCCAGCGCGGCGTCGACGTAGTCGGCCACACCGGGCTCCGGGTAGAAGGTCGCCGTCTGCAGGACGTCGGGGTGCGTGCCGGCGAAGCCGGCGGCCCACTCGTTGAGCCAGGCGGCCATCCCGGGCTTGTGCGCGTAGACGAGTGAGGGGAAGGCGCGCACCCCCATCGAGCGCAGCCGCTGCAGCCGCGCCTGCTCGTGCTCGCGGTAGGCGATCGGCCACTGGACGCCGGTCAGCGGGCCGACGGCGTCGAAGTACGCCCAGACCTTGTCCATGACCCGGGGCGGCATGAAGTGGACGTGCACGTCGACCAGGCCGGGCAGCCCGAGCTCGCGCCAGAACCGCGGGACGTCGTCGTCGTCGCGCGGCGGCTGCGGCGTCAGGCCCGCCCCTTGGCCCGCCGCCCGAGCGCGTTGCGCATCTCGCGCTGCGCGTCGCGCTCGGCCAGCGCCTGCCGCTTGTCGTGCGCCTTGCGGCCCTTGGCCAGTGCGACCTCGACCTTGGCCCGCCCGTTGCTGAAGTAGAGCGACAGCGGCACCAGCGACAGGCCGCTCTCCTTGGTCTTGCCGATCAGGCGCAGGATCTCGCCCTTGTGCAGCAGCAGCTTGCGCGGCCGGCGGGGCTCGTGGTTGGTCCAGGTGCCCTCGGTGTACTCCGGGATGTGCAGGCCCAGCAGCCAGACCTCGCCGTCCTGCACGCTGGCGTAGGCGTCGGTCAGCGTGGCGCGGCCCTGCCGCAGCGACTTGACCTCGGTGCCCTTGAGCACGATGCCGCACTCGTAGACGTCCTCGATCGCGTAGTCGTGCCGCGCCTTCTTGTTCTGCGCCACGACCTTGCGCTGGTCGGAGCCCTTCGAGCCGGGCTCGGGGCCCTTCACGACCGTGTCCCTCCTGCCGCGCGCACCGCACCCGCGACCGGGCCCAGAGTAGGGCCGACTAGCTAGGGCGGGCTGACGTAGTCGAGCGGGTCCCGCGGGTTGCCGTTCACCCGGATCTCGAAGTGCAGGTGCGGCCCGGTGGAGTTGCCGGCGTTCCCGATGCGCGCGATGGTCTGCCCGCGGGAGACCCGCTGCCCCTCCGTGACCAGGATGGCCGAGTTGTGGGCGTAGGCGCTCGAGATGCTGTCGCCGTGCGCGACGACCACGAGCGTGCCGTAGCCGCTCGCGTAGCCGGAGTAGATGACCACGCCGCTCTCGGTGGCGAGCACCGGCGCGCCGTAGCCGCCGCCGAGGTCGATGCCGGCGTGGAAGCGCCGGTCGCCGTAGATGGGGTGGGTGCGCCACCCGTACCGGCTGGTGAGCCGGCCGTACCCCGGCCAGAGCCAGCCGCTGCCCTGCTCGACGCTCGATCCGCCGCCCCCGCCACCTCGTGAGGCGCGGGCGCGGCGCTCGGCCGCGGCCCGCTGGGCGGCGGCTCGGGCGGCCGCCTCGGCCCGCCGGATCTTCTCGGCCAGTGCCCGGGAGTCGGCCTGCGCCTTCTCGTACGCCCGGCGGTCGGCGGCCCGCATGCTCTCCGCCTTCGCGAGCACCGCCGCCCGGTCGGCGACGAGCGCCCGCACGCGCTGGACGGCCTGTTCGGCCTTCACCGCGAGGTCGGTCGCGCGCTTCTCCTGGGCGTCCGCGGCGGCCTTGGCCGC
>DATMJH010000468.1:0-6117 GCA_035554015.1 Mycobacteriales bacterium | reverse complement strand
TCGCCGGCCCCGCCTCGGCGCAGGACGACGACGGCTCGGTCGTGCCGCTGGTGGTGCTCGGCCTGGTCGTGCTGCTGTGCGCCGGTGGCGTGGCCGCCTACGTGACCCGGACCCGCTCGGCCGGCTGAGGATCGTCGGGGTCGTCGCCCGCCAGGGCGGCGAGCAGGCGCCGCAGCGAGTCCAGCCGCTCGGCCGACGCCCGCCCCGCCGCCACCTCGTCGTCGAGGCCGCAGTGCGGCTCGCCGAGCAGGTGGCGGCAGCCGGGCAGGCAGCGCGCTGCGGCGGCCGCGAGGTCGGGGAACGCCGACACCACCCGCTCCGGCGTCACGGCGCCGAGGCCGAACGAGCGCACACCCGGGGTGTCGACGACCGTCCCGCCTCCCGGCAGCGCGAACGACACGGCCGACGACGACGTGTGCCGGCCCTTGCCGACCCCTGTCACGTCGCCGACCGCGCGGTCGGCCTCCGGCACCAGCGCGTTGACCAGGGTCGACTTGCCCACGCCGGACTGCCCGAACAGCACGCTCGTGCGGTCGCGCAGCCGCTCGCGGAGCGCCTCGACGCCGGTCAGCACGCCGTCGCGCCGGCCGAGCGCGACGGCATCGACGCCGAGCGGGGCGTACGAGGCGAGCAGCTCGTCCGGAGCGGCCAGGTCGCTCTTCGTCAGGCACAGCAGCGGCGTGAGCCCGCCGTCGTAGGCGGCCACCAGGCAGCGGTCCACCAGCCGCGGGCGCGGCGGCGGGTCGGCCAGCGCGGTGACGACGACGAGCAGCTCGGCGTTCGCCACGACCGGCCGCTCGACGGGGTCGGTGTCGTCCGGCGTGCGGCGCAGCAGCGACGAGCGCTCGTGCACCCGGACGATCCGGGCCAGCGCGTCGGCCGACCCCGACAGGTCGCCGACGGCGTCCACGCGGTCGCCGACGACGACGGCGCGCCGGCCGAGCTCGCGCGCGCGGACGGCGGTCGCCAGCCGGCCGTCGGCCGTGCGGAGCCGGTAGCGGCCGCGGTCGACCGTGACGACCTCGGCGGGTGCGGCGTCCTCGTGGGCAGGCCGCTGGCGGGTGCGCGGGCGCGACTGCCTGCCCGGGCGGACCCGGACGTCGTCCTCGTCGAGCTCGCGCGGCACGTCAGCCGCGCGGTCCCGCGCCGAGCAGCGCCGTCCAGGAGCCGACGAAGTCCGGCACCGTCTTGCGGGTCGTCGCGACGTCGCGAACGAGCACGCCGGCCACGCCGAGCCCCAGCACGGCCCAGGCCATCGCGATCCGGTGGTCGTCGTAGGAGTCGAGCGCGCCACCGGTGAGCGGCTTCGGCCGGACCTCCAGCCCGTCGTCGGTCTCGCGCACGTCGCCGCCCAGCCCGCCGAGCTCGGTGGCGAGCGCGGCGAGCCGGTCGGTCTCCTGCAGTCGCAGGTGCGCCACGCCGCGGAACCGGCTCGGTCCGTCGGCGAGGGCGGCGAGGGCGGTGAGCACGGGGGTGAGCTCGCCGGCGTCCCGCAGGTCGACGTCGACGCCGGTCAGCCGCTCGCCGGCCCGCACCGTCACCCGGTCGTCGGCGCGCTCGACGTGCGCGCCCATCGCGGCCAGGACCTCCGGAAGCAGCGCGCCGGGCTGCGTCGTGGTGGCCGGCCACCCGGCGACGGTCACCGCGCCGCCCGCCACCAGCGGGGCGGCCAGGTACGCCGCCGCCGTCGACAGGTCCGGCTCGACGACGACGTCGCGCGGCCGCAGCGACCCCGGCGCGACGGCCCACGTGCCCGGCTCGTCGTCCTCGACCACCGCGCCGCACGCGCGCAGCGCCTCGACGGTCATGGCCAGGTGCGGCGCGCTCGGCAGCGGCGGACCGTCGTGCCGCACGTGCAGGCCCTCGTCGAACCGCGGCGCCGACAGCAGCAGGCCGCTCACCAGCTGCGAGGACTGCGAGGCGTCGAGCACCACCGTGCCGCCCGGCACGCCGCCGCGACCGGAGACGACGACGGGCAGGCGGTCGAGGCGGTCGAGCCGGCCGCCGAGGTCGGCGAGTGCCCGCAGCAGCGGGCCGAGTGGGCGGTCGCGGACCCGCGGGTCGCCGTCGAACCGCACGTCGCCGACCCCGAGCGCCGCCACCGGTGGGAGGAACCGCGCCACCGTGCCGGCGTTGCCGACGTCGACGGAGGTGCCGCGGTGCGGGGCCGGCCCTCCGGAGCCGGTGACCACCCACGCGTCGTCGCCGTCGAGGACGGCGTCCTCGACGGCGGCGCCGAGCACCCGCAGCGCGGCCGCCATGAGCTCGGTGTCGCGGCTGCGCAGCGGCCGGCGCAGCACCGAGCGTCCGGGCGTGAGGGCGGCGAGCACGAGCGCGCGATTCGTGACGCTCTTGCTGCCGGGCAGCGTGACCACAGCGTCGAGCGGCCCCGGCGCCTGCGGCGCCGGCCACGGGTCGGCAGCGGTCACCCGACCAGCGTGCCACTGCCGGCTGCACGACGGCCCGCCTGCGAGCATGGACGGCGTGTGCGGCCGCTACGCCTCCAGCCGCGGGGCGGACCACCTCGTCGAGCACTTCGGGATCGAGGAGCCGGTCGAGGAGCGGGCCGCCGAGGCGGTGCCGCCGTCGTGGAACGTCGCCCCGACCGACCCGACCTGGGTGGTCGCCGTCGACGGCGGTGCGCGCGTGCTCCGCGCCGCGCGCTGGGGCCTGGTGCCGCCCTGGGCCGGGGCGCGCCGCGGGCGCCCGCTCATCAACGCCCGGCGCGAGACGGTGGCGACGGCGCCTGCCTTCCGCGCCGCCTTCGCCCGCCGCCGGTGCCTGGTGCCGGCCGACGGCTACTACGAGTGGCAGCCGCAGGCCGGCGGCAGGCAGGCCTGGTACCTCACCGCGCGCGACGGCGCGTCGCTGGCGATGGCCGGCCTGTACGAGGTGCGCCGCGACGGGGACGGCCTCCGGTGGACGTGCGCGGTGCTGACGACGTCGGCGCCGGACGAGCTCGGCGAGATCCACGAGCGCACGCCGCTGCTCGTGCCCCGCCCGGCCTGGCGGCGCTGGCTCGACCCTGCGCTGGCCCATCCGGGCGACGACCTGCTGGTGCCCGGCGTCGCGGGGGTGCTGGACGCCTGGCCGGTGGGACCGGAGGTCGGCAACGTCCGCAACGACGGGCCGGCGCTCGCGGCGCCCGCCGCGCCGGCCCTTCCGGCACCTACGCTGCTGGAGTGAACCCTGCCCGCCGGTGGGTAGGGGCCGGCGGTCGGAGCCGGCGGTCCGCCGCTCCCGATCCCCACCCGACCGAGAACGACCCCCGTGAGGAGCGCCTGTCCGTGGACCTGCACGACGTCCGTGCCCAGCTCGAGCAGATGCTGCGCGAGCTCGACAGCGCCACCGCGACCCTGGAGGGCGAGGGGGCCGGCGAGTCGGAGGAGCTGAGCCACTTCGACCAGCACCCGGCCGACACCGCCACCGAGCTGTCCGACGCCGACCGGGAGGTCGCGCTCATCGAGGCTGCCGACGACCAGCGCTCGCAGGTGGTCGCCGCGCTCAAGCGGCTCGACGACGGCACCTACGGGCGCTGCGTCGACTGCGGCAAGCAGATCCCGCCGGCGCGGCTCGAGGTGCGCCCCGAGGCGGCCCGTTGCGTCGAGGACCAGGCCAGGCACGAGGCCGCCGCCGGCTGACCCTGGGCGGGCGGCCCGGGGGGCGAGGCCCGGGCCGGCTGTGTCAGGCCCGCTGCGCGCTGGCGACCAGCCGCAGGCCGGTCGCCTCGCCCTCGCGCTCCTCGGCCAGCGCGCACTCCGTGCGCACGAGCAGCCGGAGCGCGTCCTCGCCGCCTGCCTCGACGGCCCGCTCGACCACGGGGGGCGCGAGCACGGTGCGCGGCCGCACCCACTCCAGCGCGAACCCGGCCGTGGAGAGCAGCTCGCCGAGCTCCTCGGGCCAGAAGCAGCGGACGACGCTGCCGTCGTCCTCCGGGACGAGCACCACGTCGGCGCTCGGCACGTCGGCCAGCTCGGCCCAGCGGCCCTGGCCCGCGAGCCGCGCGAGCCCGGCGGCCAGCGAGTCGACGACGAGCAGCAGCCGACCGCCCGGACGCAGCACGCGGTGCAGGTCGCCCACGGTGACCTCGGCGGCCAGGCAGAGCGAGAGCGCGCGCGACTCGGCGAGCACGGCGTCGACCGAGCCCGACCGCAGCCACGACAGCCGGCGCGGGTCGGCGGTCACCGGCAGCGCGGAGCCGCCGGCGTCCACCCCGACGGCGTCCCGCAGCGCGTCGCCGGGCGTCGGCGTCAGGTGGCGCGGGTCCTCGAGCACGCGGACGACGTCGTGCCCCGCGGCCAGCACCTGGTCGGCGAAGCCGCCCTCGCCGCCGGCCGGGCGGCCGGACAGGTCGAGCACCCGGCACGGCTCGGCCGGCAGCCAGGCGGCCAGCTGCGCTGCGGCGACGCGGTCGTAGAACCGCCAGTAGCTCGAGGTGGGGGGTGGAACCGGCGAGCCCTCGGCGGGCGAGCTGCCGTGCAGCGCGGTGGTCACGGCGCTGCCCCTGGTCGGGGACGCATGCCGCCTTTCCTACCCTGCCGCCGGTGAGCGATACGCCCGCGTTGCACTCGGTGCCGACACCGCGGGGACCGGCGCGCGTGCACCTGCACGCACGGCCGGCGGGGCTGGTCGTGCTGGGGCACGGCGCCGGTGGCGGGGTGCACGCGCCGGACCTGGTCGCGGCGGCGGACGCCGCCCGCGCGGCCGGGCTCGGCGTGGCCCTCGTCGAGCAGCCCTGGCGGGTGGCAGGCCGGCGCGTCGCCGAGGCGCCACCCCGGCTCGACGAGGCCTGGCGCGCCGTCCTCGCTCACCTGCGCGCCACGTCGTCCGGCGTGCTCGTCGTCGGTGGTCGCAGCGCCGGGGCGCGGGTGGCCTGCCGCACGGCGGACGACGTCGGTGCCGACGCCGTGCTCGCCCTCGCCTTCCCGCTCGTCGCCCCGTCCGGCCGCAGCCGCGACGCCGAGCTGCGAGCACCCGCTGTGCCCCGGCTCGTGGTGCAGGGGGAGCGCGACGCCTTCGGTGTGCCGCCGCCGTCGGCGGGCGTGCAGGTGCACGTCGTCGCCGGGGCCGATCACGCCTTCGCCGTCCGCCGGCGCGACGGGCGCACCGCGGCAGACGTCGCGGCCGAGGTGCGCCGGACGGTCGAGGTGTGGCTGCGGCGGCTCCCGCCCGCCGTCACACGCTGACGTAGACCTCCGCCGCCACCGAGGCGTCGATCTCGACCGGTGAGCCGTCGACGTCGAGCAGCACCCGTCCGGCCGAGCTGTCCTGCACCCGCACCGGCGTGCCCGGCAGGAGCCCGGCCGCCTCGAGTTCCTGCATCCGCGGCACCAGGGTCTGCAGGTGCTCGTCGATCCGGCGCACCACGCACGACCCGCCCGCGGGCACCGCCGACAGCTTCTCGAGCCGCACCGGCTCCGTCGGTGCGTTCGCCGAGCCCGGGATCGGGCTGCCGTGCGGGCAGGTCCCCGGGTCGTCGAGCAGCGCCACGAGGTGCTTCTCGAGGTCGTCGGAGATCGCGTGCTCGAGCCGGCAGGCCTCCTCGTGCACCTGCGGCCAGGGCACCTTGAGCACGTCGACGAGCAGCACCTCGGCCAGCCGGTGCTTGCGCAGCATCGACGTCGCGTACGCCCGGCCGGTGTCGGTGAGGTGCAGCACCCGCTCGTCGTCCAGGGTCAGGTAGCCCTCGCGCTCGAGCCGCTTCACCGTCTCGCTGACCGCGGGGGCGGACACGCCGAGCCGCTCGACGATGCGGGCGCGCATCGGCACGATGCCGGCCTCCTCGAGCTCGAGCACCGTCTCGAGGTACTGCTCGACTGCGGGGTGGTGGCCGTCCATGGGCCGGATCGTACGGCCGGGTCGGGCCGGGAATCGGCCTCGGCCCGGGGGCGTTGGTGCCTGCCAGCCGCCCGGCAGCCGACAGCCCGGGGCGGGGGAGGAGACGGCGGAGCCGTGCGACCGAGCACCCTGCAGCCCCGGCGCGCCGTCGCCGGCGCCGTGGTCCGGTCGGCGACCGGCCGCACCTGCCGGCCGGCTCCCTGGCTTGCCTCCCGGCCTGCTGGGCGCCGGGCCCCCGAGCGTCCTGCCGGCGTCGCTGCCCGACGCGGCGCTCGGTGG
>DATMJH010000467.1:0-3212 GCA_035554015.1 Mycobacteriales bacterium | reverse complement strand
GGTGATGACGAACGCGCACGTCGTGGCCGGCGTCGACGCGCCGCAGGTGCAGGTCGGCGACGACGCGCTCGAGGCCACCGTCGTGCTGTTCGACGCCGGCCGGGACGTCGCGGTGCTCGCCGTGCCGGGCCTCGAGGCGCCGGCGCTGTCCTTCACCGGCCCGGCGGAGAGCGGGGCGAGCGCGATCGTCGCCGGCTACCCGCAGAACGGGCCGTTCCGGGCCGACGCCGCCCGCGTGCGCGGCGTCCAGCGGGCTCGCGGCCCGGACATCTACCAGGAGCAGACCGTCGTCCGCGAGATCTACGCCCTGCGCGGGCTGGTGCGGCCGGGCAACTCCGGCGGCCCGCTGCTCGACCCGCAGGGCCGGGTGTACGGCGTGATCTTCGCCGCCGCCGCCGACGACCCGCAGACCGGCTACGCGCTCACCGCCGACGAGGTCGCCGAGCCGGCGCAGGTGGGCAGGCGGTCGACGGCGCCGGTCGACACCCGCACCTGCGACTGACCCGGCAAGCACCCGGACCAGCGGTCGCGACCGCTCGCGATCGACTGAAACGTCAAGGACTGCAGGGGTTTGACCGGCGGCCGGTGGGGAGCCTCACAGCGTCTGCACTCGACGGCTGCGTGCAGAGTGCTTACTGTTGCAAGCGGACTGTCCCCCGACCGTCCCGACCAGGATGGAGGTGCACCGTGCTCGACCTGAGCCGCAGCACGCGCACCCGGGTGTCGCGCCGCATCGACGCCGACCCCACCAGCACCGCGCTGCTGCTCGCCGGTCCGACAGCGGTGGACCTGTGGCCCGGCGCCCGCCGCGTCGGCGAGGGCGACGGGCTCGTGGTGGTCGAGGCGCCGGCCGAGCCGGGCGCCCGGACGCCGTCCCGCGTGGAGCTGCGGGCCGCGGCGCCGCGCCGCACGCCCACCGCGTACGTCACCAGCTTCGAGTGGGCGGGTGCGGGCCTGCCGCCGGTGTCCGGCCGGCTGACGCTCGCCTACGCGCCGACCGGCGACGGCACGCCGGTCACCCACGCCGTGCTCGAGCTCCACCCCGCCGGCGACGCGCCGGAGTACCGCGGGCAGGCACTGACCGCGCTCGCCGAGGGCTTCCTCGCGAACCTGGCCCGGGCGGCCGAGACGCGCAACCGCGCCGCCTGACCGCGACCGCCGGCTCGGCGCCACGACCGCCGGCTCAGCGCCGCAGCTGCAGCCGGGACGGCGGCGCACCGGCCTCGACGGCGTCGGCCAGCCGGTCCGCCTGGCCGGCCACCGCGAGCGGGTCGACGCCGTGCCGCGGCTCGGCTTCCCGCAGCCGCCCGGCGCCCCGGCGCAGCAGCCGCGCCGCTCCCCGCGGGTTGTCCCGCTGCACGTGCGTCAGCCCGACGCAGACCTGCGCCAGTCCCTGCCACAGCGCCCGCTCCGGCTCGCCGGCTCCGGTCGAGCCGGCCGCCTTCCACGCCGCCTCCAGCACGTCGTGCGCCCAGAAGGGCCGCCCGTCGTCCAGCAGCCGCTGGGCCAGCGCCAGCGCCTCGTCCGGTGTCCGGTCCACCTCCGGCACCGGCTCCACCTCCGCCGGGGACCCCGCCGGCACCGGGCGCCCGGCGGCGTCGCGGCCGCGGGCCGCGCGGGGGCTCATCCCCGCAGGTGCTCGAGCAGCGCGTCGGTGACGGCGTCCGGCGCCTCCTCGTGGCAGAAGTGGCCGACGCCGTCGAGCACCTGGAGCTCGTAGGGCGCGTGCACCCACGCGCCCGAGCCGTGCGCCGTCTCGGGGAGCAGGCAGCCGTCGAGGGCGCCGTGCACCTGCAGCGTGCGGACGCCGACGCCGCGGTCGAGCAGCTTCTGGAACCGCAGGCCGCTGGGCCGGGTCAGCGACCGCACCGCCCATCGGTACCACTCGAGCGTGCAGTGCGCCGCGGGCACGATCTGCATCGCCTCCCGGCAGCGCGCCTCCGTCTCGGCGTCCGGGAAGCCGGGGCCGCCCCAGGCCCGCAGCAGGTCGCCGACGTAGGCGCCGCCGTAGCGGCGCAGCCGCGCCTCGGGCAGGCGGGGCAGCTGGAACAGCGCGACGTACGACGACGCGCGCCGCTGCCGGCGGTCACGCACGAGCGCCTCGCGCAGCCGCAGCGGGTGCGGCATGCCGACGACGGCCAGGCTGCGGACCAGGCCGGGGTGCAGCGTCGCCGCCGTCCAGGCCAGCATGCCGCCCCAGTCGTGCCCGACGAGGTCCGCCTCGGAGGCCCCGAGGGCGCGCACCATCCCGGCGACGTCGGCCGTCAGCGTGTACGCGTCGTAGCCGCGCGGCGGCTTGTCGGAGGCGCCGTAGCCGCGCAGGTCCGGCGCCACGGCGCGGTACCCCGCCTCACCGAGCGCGACGAGCTGGTGCCGCCACGACCACCAGAACTCCGGGAAGCCGTGCAGCAGCACGACCATCGGGCCGTCCGCCGGCCCGTGCTCGGCGAGGTGGAAGCGCACGCCGTTGGCGGTCACCTCGCGGTGCGTCCACGGGCCCTCGACGAGGACGACGCTCTCGTCGACGGTCATGCCGGCGAGCGTAGGACCGCCGGACGGCAGCCTCCGCTAGTGCGTCCTGGTCGGCGCCTGGGTGGGGTGCCTGGCCCAGGCGACGTCGTCCTTGACCGTCTCGATCGTCCTCTCCGGCGGCCCCACCTTCTGCAGGTTCTTCCTGCCGGTGAGCGCGAGCGCCGCGGCCGCGATCGCGTACAGGGCGCCGACGGTGAAGAACGCGCAGCCCAGCGGCACGCCGAGCCAGCTGATGCCGTACGCGGCCGAGACGGACAGGAAGACCAGCGCCAGCACGCCGAGGAAGCCGGCGCCGCCGAGCAGCCCGGCCCCCTTGCCGGCGGAGGTGACCTCCTGCTTGATCTCCACCTTGGCGAGCTGCACCTCGCTGCGGATGAGCGTCGAGAGGTCGCGCGTCGCGGTCGCGACGAGCTCGCCCAGGCTCTTCTCGCCGGCCGGGCCGCGGCCGTCGGAGGTGCCTGCAGTGCCGGGCGTGGTAGCGGTCATGCGGTCGCGGTACCCGGGCCGTCGCCCCGTCACACAGCGCGGCCCGGCGTGCCGGCGGGGAGGTCGGGGAGGCGGTCGCCCGGCCGCGCCGCGTAGCCTGGGCCGCGGTGTGCCGGGAAGCCTGGTCGGCGTCCTGCCTCGGCGTGCCCGCCAGGCACCTGTGACCCTGCCGACCAGGCTTCCCGGCACACCGC
>DATMJH010000466.1:0-4533 GCA_035554015.1 Mycobacteriales bacterium | reverse complement strand
GCCGACGGCGGCACGGCTCGCGGTGTTCGCCGAGGCGCTGCAGGGTCCGGGGGTGGACGTGCAGCGCCGCCTCGCCGCCGACGGCACGACGTTCGAGCGCGTCGTCGACGACGCCCGCCGCGCCGCCGCACACCGGCTGCTCACGCAGACCGACCTGCCGCTCACCCGAGTCGCCGCGATGATCGAGCTGGCCGGGTCGCCGTCGCTGACCCGCGCGGTCCGGCGGTGGTTCGGCCGCACCCCGAGCGAGCTGCGCCGCGACGCTGTGGCCGCACGGAGAAGTGTCGCGCAGAGGTAAAAACGTGTCGCGCTGGGAGAACCGCCTCCGCGTTCGGGGCGCCATCGTCGTCGGCATGGACAGCTCCGCCAGCGACGACCTGCCCGCTCACGTCGACGTCCTGGTCGTCGGCGCCGGCATCGCCGGCATCGGTGCGGCGTACCGGCTGCAGACCCGCTGCCCCGACCGCACCTACCTCGTCCTGGAGGCGCGGTCCGACATGGGCGGCACCTGGGACGCCTTCCGGTACCCCGGCGTCCGCTCCGACTCCGACATCTTCACGCTGAGCTTCCCGTTCCACCCCTGGACCGGCGCCCACTCGATGGCTGACGGGCCGGACATCCTTGCCTACCTGCGGGACACCGCGAGCAGGTTCGGGATCGACCGCCACATCCGCTGCGGGACCCGGGTGCTCAGCGCCGACTGGAGCAGCGCGGACGCCCTGTGGACCGTGACCGTGCAGCAGGCAGACATGTGCACGACGCTCACCTGCCGGTTCCTGTACGCGTGCACCGGCTACTACGACCACGACGCCGCGCACGTGCCGCAGCTGCCCGGGCTGGCGGACTTCGCCGGGCGCGTGGTCGTGCCGCAGTTCTGGCCGGCTGACCTGGACGTCGCCGGCCAGCGCGTCGTCGTCGTCGGCAGCGGCGCCACCGCCATCACCCTCGTGCCCGCCCTGGCCCGCGAGGGGGCGACGGTGACGATGCTGCAACGCACCCCGACCTACATCGGCTCCGGCCCGCGGCAGGACCCGTGGGCCGACACGGTCCGACGACGCCTGCCCGCTCGCGCCGCCCACTGGGTGATCAGGACGAGGAACGCGGCGAAGGCCAACCACTTCTACTGGTGGTGCCGCCGGTACCCCGAGCGGGCCCGGGCGCTGTTCCTCGGCGGCGCCGCACGGGCGCTGGGCGCCGACGTCGCGCGCGACCACTTCACGCCGCCGTACGCGCCGTGGGACCAGCGGGTATGCCTGGCGGCGGACGGCGACTTCTTCCTCGCGGTGCGCAAGAAGAAGGCCGACGTCGTCACCGACCAGGTCGAGCGGTTCGTGCCGGACGGCATCCGGCTGCAGGGCAGCGGCGAGGTGCTGCCCGCCGACGTCGTCGTCCTGGCGACGGGGCTGCAGATGCAGGTGCTCGGCCGCCTGGCGCTCAGCCTCGACGGCACGCCGGTCCGTCCCGAAGAGCACGTGCTGTGGCGAGGGGCGCTGCTCAGCGGCGTGCCCAACTTCGCCATGTGCATCGGCTACGTCAGCCTCTCCTGGACCATGCGGGCCGACCTGACCTCCCGCCTCGTGTGCCGCGTGCTCGACCACATGCGCCGCCGGGACCTGGCGGCCGTGACGGTCGACCCGCCGGCGCCGGACGTCGCCCGCCTGCCGCTGATGGACCTGCGCTCCGGGTACGTGCGGCGCTCCATCGACGCCTTCCCGCGGCTCGGCGACAGGGGCCCCTGGCGGATGCGCCAGATCTACGCGCTGGATTCCGCCGGGATCGCGACGACGCGCCTGGCCCGGCACCTGCGCGGCGTCCGGCGGCGTGACCTGCCCGCGCCCTCGCCCGCCGCGCTGCAGGCGACGCGGTGACTGCCGCCGTCGCTCCGACCCCACGACAGGAGGCACCCGTCGTGTCCGCTCCCGAGACCTTCCGCTTCGCCGGCGGGACCGCCGTCGTCACCGGCGCGGCCAGCGGCATGGGCGAGCATCTGGCCCGCGGGCTGGCGGCCCGCGGCTGCGGCCTGGCCCTAGTCGACCGGGACGGCGCCCGGCTGCGCGACGTCGCCGCGTCGATCACCGCCGCCCACCCGCACCTGCCGGTGGCCATCCACGTGGCGGACCTCGCGGACCCCGCGGCGGTCGACCGGCTCGGCGAGGAAGTGCTCGCCACGCACCCACGCATCTCGCTGCTGGTCAACAACGCCGGCGTGTCCATGAGCGGCTCGTTCACGCAGCTGTCGGCCGACGAGTTCGACTGGGTCATGCAGGTCAACTTCCGCGCGCCGGTGGCCCTGATCCGCGCCCTGCTGCCGCGGCTGCTGGAGAGCCCGGGTAGTCACGTCGTCAACACGTCCAGCCTGTGGGGGCTTGCCGCACCGGCGAACAACGCGGCGTACGCCACGAGCAAGTTCGCCCTGCGCGGCCTGAGCGAGGCCCTGCGCCAGGACCTCGCGCGCAAGCGGATCGGCGTCACCACGGTCTTCCCCGGCGGTGTGGCGACACGGATCGTCCAGGAGGAGCGCCCGCCCGCTTCGGTGTCGGAGGAGCAGGCCGAACGACGCCGGCGCGTCAACCAGCAGCTGCTCACCTACCCGCCCGACCGCGCGGCCGAGCGGATCCTGCGCGGCATCGAACGGCGGGAGGCCCGCGTCGTGTTCACGACCAGCGCCATCACCGTCGACGTCGCGAGCCGCCTGTTCCCGACGCACTACACCCGCGTCCTCGCGGCCGTCACTGCTACCCGGATGCGGCTGGCCGGGGCCCGACTGCCGCGCACGCGCCGGTCGGTCCCGGGCACCTCGGGCTGAGGGTCACGGTCAGCGCTCGCTGTCCACTGCGTCTCCGCCAGCGCCGGCTGCCGGTGATCGAGCGCTCGCGCCGCAGCCGGCGGACCCGCCGCCTCGCTGCACGATCGTGCTGTCCGAGCCGCGTGCCAATGTCGGACGCGAAGGTCGGACGGCGCGTCGGCGCCGGACAGGCAGAGGGTGGACAGAGGGTGGACACAGCACTGAACCCGCAGGTCACAGGGTCAACGCGGGACGCCCGCACCTCGCGGGCGTTGCTTCGACACCGACCCCCGCTACGCGAAGTCAGAGACCCCGGCACTGTTCACAGTGCCGGGGTCTTTGCCGTGGGCAACGGTCTGCCCGGGTGGCTCGCCCTGGGATGTTCGTGCGGCTGCGGTCAGCCGGACCGCAGGGCGAGCCCTGCCAAGCGGCGACCGACGTCGCCGACCGCGCACCCGAACCGCTCGTTGCATTTGTGCTACGTCCGGTGGACTCTCCCGCTGAGCTGCTGCGTGCCGCCCGTGCGCGTGCCCACTTGTCCGCTTCGGCGCTGGCAGCGCGGTCGGGCGTGTCCCCGTCGGCGGTGCTGCGCATCGAGGCGGGGGAGATGGACCCGACGGTCGGCATGCTGGCTCGCCTGCTCGAGGCGGCCGGGGAGCGCCTGCGGATCAGCAGCGACACGACCGAGACGCCGGTCGAGCTCGCCCGACTCGTCGATGCGTGGAAGGAGGGGGGCGGAAGGATCGAGCCGGACTGGACCAGGCTGCGCGCGACCCTGGACGCGCTGCAGGGACGTCCGCAGGCGGTGGCCACCGCCATCGCGCGGCCCCCCGCCCGAAGCGGCTCTCCCGTCGTGGACGTGCTCCTCGCGGGGATCGCCGACAAGCTGGCGGACGATCACCAGCTCCCGCGACCGGCGTGGACGTCTCGGCGCACGTTGAAGATCCCTTGGGCGCCGGCTGCGACACCGCGGCAGCACGCTTACCAGCAGAAGCACACGCCGCGCCAGCTGGCGCAGCGCAACATCGTCGTCGACGCCGGCACGCTCTGGCGAGACGGACCAGCTCGTGTCTGACCTGCTGGACCGCGAGGCGATCCTCGACTGGGACTGGTCCGACGAGCCAGAGCTGCCGGAGCGCAACGCGCAGACCGCCGCCTGACATCGCACGAGCTGGAGACGGACGCCGTGGCCCACAAGCCCAGCCGCCACGAGCGTGCAGTCACCGGCCGGCTCGCGTGGTGGGAGAAGCTGATGTTCTCCTTCATGGGCCCGCCGCAGCTCGGCGAGAACAAGGCCCCGCAGGGCTACACCCCGGACCCGCGTGCGGCCCACTGCGACACCTGCGGCCAGCCGTGGGACTCCCACGAGCGGGTGCGTGCCCGCAACATGACCTACACGAAGTGCCCCAGGCCGGTCAGGTGAACGCAGTGCCCACCGCCCGGGAGGGTGCGAGACGGGCAGACTGTCCCGGTGCCCGCCCGCTTCGCCGAGCTCGACTTCCGCGAGACGCCGCGCGGTGACGTGAGCCTGCGCCGGCGGCACGACCCGGTCCTCGACCAGGACGTCTTCGAGGTGCTGCTCGGCGACGAGTACCTCATGTCGAGCGCGTTCACCGTCGCCGAGGAGGAGCTCGCCCGGCTGGCCCTGGCCCGGGTCGAAGGGCAGCAGCTGCGCGTCGTCGTCGGCGGGCTGGGGCTCGGGTACACCGCGGCGGCCGTGCTGGCCGACTCCAGGGTCGCGTCGGTGC
>DATMJH010000465.1:0-2354 GCA_035554015.1 Mycobacteriales bacterium | reverse complement strand
CGCTGAGCAGGTCGAGGTCCTGTGCCTCGTCGACGAGGACGAAGCGGTAGCGCCGCACCTCGCCGCGACCGGCGACGTCCAGGGCCAGCGCGACGACGTCCTGGAAGTCCTGGACGCCCCGCTCGGCCAGCAGCTCCTCGTACGCGACGTAGAGGTCCCACACCCGGCGTCGCTGGTCCGCCGACAGCGGCGTGCGGCGGCCCGTCCTGGCCAGGTTGCGGTAGTCCTCGAAGTCGTCCAGGCCTCGCCCCTTGATGACCCCGAGCACCTCGTCGCGCCAGTACTCCACCGGCAGATCGTCGCGCTCGAGGTGCATGCGGCCGGTCCGGACCCACGCGAGGTTGAAGCACGTCTCGGCGGCTGCACGGTCGAGGCGGTGGCGCACGCCTGCCTCGCGCAGGATGGCGACGGCCAGTTGGTGCACTCCGCTGAAGCGGACTCGGTCAGCGGCCTGCGGCGCCAGGCGCGAGAAGAGGTTCGACAGGACGACAGGAAGGGTGCGCACGTAGCTGAGGAACAGCAGCTCCCCCGGCTCCTGCGCCGCGAGGTAGGCCGCCCGGTGCAGGGCGACGACCGTCTTCCCGCAGCCAGCAGGGCCTCGGACCCGACACGGGCCTTCGTACCGCCGGCGAACAGCGGACAGCTGCGACGGGTGCAGGTACACCATCCAGTCCTCGAGCGGCTTCCGGCTCGCCCTCTCGAGCTCCGTCAAGTCGAGCTGCTGGACCGGGAACAGCGCGCCCTGCTCTTCGACAGGCCGTGGCCGTGGACGCGGGCGTGCCGCGGGCACAACGGGCGCCTCGTCGACAGGCGGTGCGGCACGCTCGAGCGCCGCCGCTGTGCGGACGATGTCAGCGGGCCGCAGCCGCGTGCCACGCGCGCGCAGCCACCGCAGCAGGTCGCCATCGCTCAACAGGTGGGCTCGTCCGAGATTGGTCAGCGGGAGGTTCTTCCCCACGAACACGAGGGCTCCGACGATCTCGAGCGGAGCGAGGCCCTCGTCGACCAGCGCGGCCTCGACGGCTGTCAGCTGGTCGGCCAGGCCCTCGACCTGGTCGCTGACGTCGTCGTCGCCTTGCCAGAGCCGCCCCCCGGAGACGCGGACGTCGCCGCGCCAGTTCTTGCTGTCGAGGAGGAAGACGCCTCCGGGCCCGACCAGCAGGTGGTCGATGTCAGCGCGACGGGTCCCCGGCCAGCGCCGGCGGTGCAGCAGGCGCCAGCCCTCCGCCCTCAGCGGCTCGATGAGGGCACGGACCACCGCTTCTCCGTCGTCGCCGGCATCGTGGGCCCGCGCGAGTCTCTCGGCTCGCTCCGCCTCCCGGCGATGGGCCTCCGCGAGCGCTCGCTGGCGCTCCGCTTCGCTGGCCGTCGTCGACATGGGACAGATCGTCGTCCCTGCGCACGGTCGGCTGAAGCGATCTTGCCGACGTCCCCCGTCCGGGTGATCGCCGGCGCCCCCGTGCGGCAGGATCGGCCGCGTGACGGAAGTGCAGGACTCGGCAGCGCCCGACGCTCTCTCGTTCGCCCAGCTGCTGCTGGACCTGCTCGACGAGGGCCGCCGGACGGCGACATACAAGCTTGCCGTCCTCCTGGCGCTCGTGGACTGCTGCGTGACCGGCACCGATGCGGCGGGCAGAGCGCCGACCGCTATCTCGACCCGGACGCTCGCCAGGCGGGTCCTCGAGCTCTACTGGCCGCAGGTACGCGTCTACGCCGGCACGGGGACGGCCGCCGTCATCCTCCGCCAGTCGAGTCAGTCGAGAGCAGTGACGGTCGACGCCGTTCGAGACCTTCGCGCCCGGGCACAGTCGGTGCGAGCGACGACCCCGAGTGCTGCCGAACGCGCCGTTCCACGGGAGTTCGAGGCCGCCCTCGACGCCGTCGAGCTGAACCTGGTGCGCATGCCGCTCGGCAAGCTCCAGCGTCCGTCGGGCTTCACGGAAACGGGCGGGCGTGACTACCCGCGCTTCCTGTACGACGACCGCGCGTTCCTCGAAGGTGTCAGCCTCAGACAACTGCGCCGAGAGCGGATGCAGGTCGTCCTCCGCCCCGGCGTCGGTGACTGGCTCGTCAGCCTCGCGGGCCTGCTGCGTCCGCTCGTCGAGCTGCATTGGACGCGCCAGGTGGCAGCCTTCAACGGCAAGTCTCTCGGCGAGGACCGGCTGCGCGACTTCCTGTTCGGCGCCGACCGGGAGAATCTGGCGCGGCTCCGGCCTGGGCTGCTGGAGGTCCAGTCCGGTCGCTGCTTCTACTGCCGAGGCGTGCTTCGTCAGGGCCAGATCGAGGTGGACCACTTCGTCCCGTGGTCGAGGGTCCCGGAGGACGGGCTGCAGAACCTGGTCCTGGCTGACCAT
>DATMJH010000464.1:0-12822 GCA_035554015.1 Mycobacteriales bacterium | reverse complement strand
GTCTCCTGCGCGCGCTGCAACGGCGAGGACACCAGGTGGACGACGTCGCGGTCCTTCAGCGCGTCGGCGGCGTCCTTGGCCATCTGCAGTCCGTCCTCCGACAGCCGGAAGCCGGGCAGCCGCCCGTAGAGCACGAGGTCGGGGTTGTGCACCTCGCCGTGCCGCAGGAAGTGGACCGTGGTGCGCTCACCCATGGGTTCGCCTCTACCCCTCTCAGGCCCGGTCCTGCGCCGTGGGCCTCGCCGTGATCTCCGGAGTCGGCACCGCGGCGGCGGCCCGAGCCGCGTGCGGCAGCGCGTCGGCGACCCGGTCGAGGGCGTCGTCGTCGTGTGCCGCGCTGACGAACCACGCCTCGTAGGCCGACGGCGGCAGGTAGACGCCGCGCCGCAGCATCTCGTGGAAGAAGGCCTTGTGCTGCAGCACGTTCTGCTGCGTCGCGGTCGCGTAGTCGACGACGGCGTGGTCGCAGAAGAAGACGCTGAACAGGCTTCCGGCGCCGTTGACGCGGTGCGCCACCCCGGCGCCGTCGAGCGCCGCGCTGACCATCGCGGCCACCTGGCGCGCCGTCCGGTCGACGTGCCCGTAGGCCTCGTCGGTGCAGGCGTCGAGCGTCGCGACGCCGGCGGCCACGGCCAGCGGGTTCCCCGACAGCGTCCCCGCCTGGTACACCGGCCCGGCCGGCGCGAGCCGCGCCATGACGTCGGCCCGGCCGCCGAACGCGGCCGCCGGCAGGCCACCGCCCATCACCTTGCCGAACGTGAACAGGTCCGCGGCCACGCCCTCGAGGCCGTACCAGCCGGCGCGCGAGACGCGGAACCCGGTCATCACCTCGTCGAGCACGAGCAGCGCGCCGTGCCGGGCGCACAGCGCCGCGAGCCCGGCGTTGAAGTCGTTCAGCGGCGGGACGACGCCCATGTTCGCGGCGGCGGCCTCGGTGATGACGCAGGCGATGTCGTCGCCCTGCTCCTCGAACGCCATGCGGACGGCGTCGAGGTCGTTGTAGGGCAGCACGATCGTGTCGGCGGTGGTCGCGCCGGTGACGCCGGGGGTGTCGGGCAGCCCGAGCGTGACGACGCCGCTGCCGGCACTGGCCAGCAGCGCGTCGACGTGGCCGTGGTAGCAGCCGGCGAACTTCACGACCTTGCTGCGGCCGGTGAACCCGCGGGCCAGCCGCAGCGCGCTCATCGTCGCCTCGGTGCCGGAGTTGACCAGCCGCACCTGCTCGACCGGCGCCACCCGCTCGACGATCCGCTCGGCGAGCTCGACCTCGCCGGGGCTCGGCGTCCCGAAGCTGGTGCCCTTCGCCGCCGCCGCCTGCAAGGCCTCGACCACCGCCGGGTGCGCGTGCCCGAGGATCATCGGACCCCACGAGCACACCAGGTCGACGTACTCGCGGCCGTCGACGTCGGTGAGGTACGGCCCGCGGCCGCTCGCCATGAAGCGCGGCGTGCCACCGACGGCGCGGAACGCGCGCACGGGGGAGTTGACGCCCCCGGGGATGACGGCCGACGCCCGGTCGAACAGGCCCTGCGAGACCGGGACGTCGTCGGGGTAGGGGGCGGTCACGCCGACCATCCTGCCGGGGGAGGTCGGCGGATCGCTCGGTGGGGCGGAGACGCCGCCGTCGACATCTGCAGTTCCGACACGCCCTGACGTGTCGGAACTGCAGATGTCGCTGGCGGCCCGGCTCGGGCCGGCGCCGGGTCAGGCGACCTCCGCGCCGAACCGCGTCGGGTCGCCGGCACCGATGCGCAGGACCTGCGGGTAGCCGTCCGACAGGTCGACCACCGTCGTCGGCGTGGTGCCGCACTCGCCGGCGTCGAGGACGGCGTCGACGGCGTGGTCGAGGGCCTCCTTGACGGCCCAGCCGTCGGTCGGCGGGACGTCGTCACCAGGCAGGAGCAGCGTCGTCGACACCAGCGGCTCGCCGAGCTCGCGCACCAGCGCCTGCACCACTCGGTGGTCGGGCAGCCGGACGCCCACGGTCTTCCGCTTGGGGTGCGACAGCCTCCGGGGCACCTCCTTGGAGGCCCTGAGGATGAACGTGTACGGCCCGGGCGTCGCCGCCTTGAGGGCTCTGAACTCGGCGGTGTCGAGGTGCACGAGCGAGCCGAGTTGCGCGAAGTCCGAGCACACGAGGGTGAAGTGATGCCGGTCGTCGAGGTGCCGGATGCGGCGGACCCGATCGGCGGCGTCGCGGTTGTCGAGCGCGAACCCGAGGGCGTAGCAGGAGTCGGTCGGGTAGGCGATCAAGCCGCCGTCGCGCAGCAGCGCCACCACCTGGGCGATCGCCCGCTGCTGC
Organism: Mycobacteriales bacterium; assembly: GCA_035554015.1. Taxonomy (GTDB): domain Bacteria; phylum Actinomycetota; class Actinomycetes; order Mycobacteriales; family SCTD01; genus DATLGD01. The sequence continues at coordinate 10,520 of DATMJH010000464.1, read as the reverse complement.
GGGTCGTGCGGGTGCACGTCGACGTAGCGCGCCACGACGGCAGCGTAGGGCGACGGCGCAGGGCGACGGCGACGGCGTCAGTGGCGGCGACGGCGACGGCGACGGCGACGCGGCCTGCCGCTCCACCGTGCCGCGAGGGGGTCTCGCGTCGCCGCCGCGGCGACTCCACCGCACACCACGGCGACCACCGACCACACCGCCGCCGTCCGGCCCCACGCGGCATCCGACGACGTCGGCATCACCGACACCCATCGCGACAGCGGCTCGAACGTCGCCAGCGCCACGATCGACAGGCCGACCGCCGCGGCCGCGCTCTCACCGGGTGCCGGCAGCCGCCGGCGCAGCGCCGTCGACACGGCGACGGCCACCAGCACGCACCCCGCCAACAGCGCGACCGTCCCCGGCAACCACACGTGCGCCGCGTGCTGCCCCGCCACGAGCAGCCCGAAAGACCCGACCGCGAACGGGACCAGCGCGACGACCGCGCGGACCGCGGTGCGCGACCGCAGCGACCTCGGTGCGGCGTCCACCGCGGCGGCCGCCGGTTCGTCGAGGACGAACGCCGCGGCGCCGGCGAGCAGCGCCAGCGCCAGCGGCACGAACGCCGCTCCGGCCCGCGGAGCCCCGGCGGCCACCAGCAGGAGCAGCGCGCCCGCGGTCGTGCCGCCGAGCACCGCGCCCCAGGGCGCGGCCCGCAGGACGGCGGGCACGGCTCAGTGCTCCGACACCACGGAGGTGGAGCCGTCGCGGGACGTGCGGGTCGGCTCGTCGATGCCACCGGTCGTGGCAGCGAGCGCGGCGAGCACCGCGACGACCGCGCACGCGCCGCCGACGCGCAGCAGGACGACGCGCGTCCGGCCGGCGGCGTCACGCAGCATCGCGGCGGTCGCCGCCAGGGCGCACAGCGTGAGCAGGTACAGCAGGTGCCAGGCCGGCGACCCCAGCCAGGTGTCGATGCTGGCGCTCCCCGGGTCGACGCTCGTCCAGACGGTGAACGGCGCTGTCATGCGCAGCGCGGCGCCCAGCGTCGAGGGGGCGTCCACCGCCGCGACCGCCTGGGCGCTCAGCACCCACGCCAGCAGCACGACGACGGCGAGCACGATCGCGCCGGGGAACCGCAGCCAGCGGGCGACGACCACGCCGAGCAGCGCGGCGCCGAGCCCCGCCACGGCGGACTGCGCCGTGAAGATGGCCAGGCGGTCGGCCGCGTCGAACGTCGCCCACGCCCACGCGTCGGGTGGCCAGACGGCGAACACCACGTACATGACGGCCAGCCACACGACGCCGGCTGCCGCCGGCACCAGGCCGGCCAGGCACAGCGCCGCCGTGCGCGTCGTGCCGGACGTCGGGGCGGCGTCCACCGCTTCGGCGGCCGGCGCCGTCGATCGGGTGAGCCGGTAGCTCACGACCATGCTCAGGACGCCGAGGAAGAACGACGGGATGACGCCGTTGGTGAGCGAGTCGGGCGACCGGTCGTCGGCGATCGCCACCATGGTGATGACCGAGAACAGGACGCCGACCAGGAACAGCGGGTGCCGGCCGAACCGGCGCGCCTCGAGGCGCGCCAGCTGGCGGACCGTCGAGGCCGGTGCGGCAGCCGGCGCGTCGTGCACGAGGGTGCTGGTCATGCCGCCACCTCCGGACGGGTCGCCGCCGAGGCCCCGCGCAGCAGCAGGTAGGCGTCCTCCAGCGTCGGTGCCACCTCCTCGCCGTCCGGTGGGACGCCGGCGCCGAGGTTGCGGTAGCGGCCGGAGCCGGTGCGGGCCGACACCTGCGCGGCGGCGTCCGGCGCGGCCGAGAGCCACACGTGTCCGGCCGCGGTCGCGACCAGGTCCGTCACCGGCCCGTCGTAGTGCACGCGGCCCTCGTCGAGCACGACGACCCGGTCGCAGAGGGCAGCGACGTCCTCCGTCTGGTGCGTGGAGACCAGGAGGGTCGAGGTGCGCCCCAGCTCGGCGAGGACGTGCCGTAGCGACGCGCGCTGCTCGGGGTCCAAGCCGGTGGTCGGCTCGTCGAGGACGAGCACCTCCGGGGAGCCCAGCAGCGCCTGTGCCAGCGCGACCCGGCGTCGCTGCCCGCCGGACAGCGTGCGGATCCGCTTGGTCGCGATGTCGCCGAGGCCGACCTGGTCCAGCACCCGGCGCACCTCGGCGTGCCGACGGCCCGGGTCGTCCCACTCCTTGAGCACCGCCATGTAGTCGACGAAGGCGAACGCGCTCATGCCGCGCGGGAAGCCGAGCTCCTGCGGCAGGTAGCCGAGCCGGCGCCGGACGTCGGTCCGCTGCCTCGGGTCGTGGGGGTCGCGGCCCAGCATCCGGACGTCCCCGTCGTCCGCGGGGAGCACGGTGGCCAGGATGCGCAGCAGCGTCGTCTTCCCCGCGCCGTTGGGCCCGAGCAACCCGGTCACGCCCGGTCGCAGGTGGAGGTCGATCCCGTCGAGCGCGACGGTTCCGCGGAACCGCTTGCGCACGCCGGACAACGAGACGGTCGAGGTGGTCACCAGGTCCCCCCAAGGGTGCCGAGACGGCGGGTACGGAGCACGAGCACGAACACCCCGGCTGCAGCAGCGGCCAGGTACACGACGAGGAGCACGTCGGAGAGCAGGACGCCGGTGTCTCCGCGCCAGGCGGCCCGGCCGACGGCGGCGACCCACAGCAGCGCGATCGCGCCGGCGGCGCGCGTCGGCTCTGTCCAGGTCGACACGCCCAGCACGACGGCGGTGAAGCCCAGCGCCGGCAACAGCCACAGCCAGGTGACGTCGCCCGGGACGAACGCTCCGGCCACGACGAGCAGCGGGACGCACACGACCAGCACCGCCAGCGTCCTCAGCAGCACGAGCCGCAGCGGCGAGTACGGAGCGGCCGCCTCCTGCTCGAGCGCGGACTCGACGTACTCGCTGTAGGACAGCGCCACGCCGGCGACCGGCACCAGCGGGGCGAGCAGCAGGAACAGGTCGGCCAGGCCGGTGCCGCGCCAGGCCGTCGCCAGGACCGGGAACAGCACGGCGAGGGCGAGCGCCGCGAGCCAGGCACTGCGCATCGACGGTGCCGTGGCGATGAGCGTGGCGTCGGTGGCCGGCACCCGCAGCCGCACGAGGACCCGCTCGAGCAGCGACGGGCGCGGCAGCTCGATCTCGTCGCGGACCCGCATCCAGACGGCGTCGAGGTCCGGCAGCACCGGCGCCGCAGCGGGCGTCACGCGCGCCCGGCAGTCCGCGCACCGCAGCAGGTGCTGCTCGACGGAGGCAGCGCCGGCGGGGCCGGCGACGCCGGCCGCCCACCCGGCCAGCTGCGCGTCGTCGACGTGCCAGGTGGCGGTCATGCGCGTCCCTCCGCCAGGTGACCGCGCAGCTGGGCCTTCGCGCGGTGCAGCCGGGTCTTCACCGTGTTCTCGGGCACCCCGAGCAGCCGGGAGGTCTCCTTGGTCGTGAGGCCGTCGAGGACGGTCGCCTGGACGACCGCGCGCATCTCCGGCGACAGCCGGCCCAGCGCCAGGCCGAGGTCGCCGTACTCGACGTCGAGGAGCACCTGCTCCTCGACCCCGGGCACGACGTGCCGGTGCGGCTGCTCGGGGATCTCGGCCATGACGACGACGTCCCTGCGGCCGCGCACCCGGCTCACCAGCCGCCGGACCGCGATGCCCCACAACCAGGCCGCGACCTCCCCCTCGCCCCGAAACCGCTGGGAGCCCTTCCAGGCCGCCACGAAGGTGTCCTGCAGGACGTCCGCCACGACCTCCCGGTCGTTGCAGCGCAGCGCGAGGCGGACCCCGAGCCACGGTGCGTGCCGGGCGTACAGCTCGCGCATCGCACCGAGGTCGCCGCCGGCCAGCGCAGCGACCAGCCGCGCGTCGTCGGCCGTCTCGAGAACCCCCACGGCCTCACTGTCGCGCGACAGCCGCTCCAGAGTTCCCGGTCGGGAGAAGTTCTTCCGGCGGCCCGGCCGAACCGACGTCTACGGCTCCAGCACGTGCGGTCGTGCCGGCACAGCAGGTGTCATCGCAGGGAGCGCGCCGTCTGTCAGCGCGCGGTACGGCGAAGCCAGAGCAGCCCGACGACGGGCAGCACCAGCGGCACGTACCCGTAGCCCGCCCCGAACCCCGACCACACCGTCGCGTCCGGGAACCGGTCGGCGTCGGCGAGCGACCACGCGCCCACCGCCACCACGCCGACCAGCTCGAACACGATGCACGCCAGCGCCAGCCGCCGCGCGTCGCGCAGCAGCGCCACGGTCGCCACCACGTACACCGCCGCGGCGACGGCAGACAGCACGTACGCCACCGGCGCCTCGTCGTACTTCGTCGCCAGCTGGTAGCCGGCCCGTGACGACGACGCCACGGCGAACGTCGCGTACACCGCGACGAGCAGCCGGCCCGGGCCGCGGCCGGTCGAGCGGTGCTCAGCCACGCAGCGTCCCGGCGTCCCAGACGACCACCAGCCGCGTCACCACGACGGCCAGCACCAGGCAGGCGGCGCCGAGAACCGCTGTGCCCCAGCGGCTCCGCTCCTCCAGCGTGAGCACCATCCCGCCCGGCACGAGCAGGAACGCCACCGCCAGGTAGCCGAGCAGCTCCCCCTGCGCGCCGTCCCACGACCCCAGCCGGCCGAGCGCCACGACGGCCTGCACCATGACGAGCACCTGAAGCAGGATCAGCCCCTGCAGGTACGTCCGCGGCGGCACGCGGTCGAGCACGGCGAGCACGAACGCCGCCAGCGCCAGCACGACCGCCAGGCCGATCAGCGCGACGACGAGCGCGTCGACCACGTCAGTCCTCGGCGAGCCACCGGGCGGCCTCGACCGCCCAGTAGGTGAGCACCGTGCCGGCGCCGGCCCGGCGGATGCCGGTCAGCGACTCGAGCACCGTGCGCCGCCGGTCGATCCAGCCCCGCTCGGCCGCCGCCTCCACCATCGCGTACTCGCCACTCACCTGGTAGGCGGCGACCGGCACGTCGACGGCGTCCGCCACCGCGCGCACGACGTCGAGGTAGGCCATCGCCGGCTTGACCATGACGGCGTCGGCGCCCTCGGCGACGTCCAGCAGCGCCTCGCGCACGCCTTCCGACGTCGCCCGTGCCGGGTCCTGCTGGTAGGCCGACCGGTCGCCGAACTGTGGTGCGCACTCGGCGGCGTCGCGGAACGGCCCGTAGAACGCGGAGGCGTACTTGGCGCTGTACGCCAGCACCGGCACGTGCCCGAAACCATTGCCGTCCAAGGCTTTCCGGATCGCCGCGACCTGGCCGTCCATCATCCCGCTCGGCGCGACGACGTGCGAGCCGGCAGCCGCCTGCGCCACCGCCGCGATCGCGTACCGCTCGAGCGTCGCGTCGTTGTCGACCTCACCGTCAGCGGTCAGCAGCCCGCAGTGCCCGTGGTCGGTGTACTCGTCGAGGCACAGGTCGGTCATGACGACGGTCGCCTCGCCGACCTCGGCGACGAGGTCCCGCACCGCCAGCTGCACGATGCCGCCGGGGTCGTCGGCGCCGGACCCGCGGGCGTCCTTGACCGCCGGGATGCCGAAGACGACGAGCCCGCCGACGCCGGCCTCCACCGCCTCGTGCGCGGCCTTGCGCAGCGAGTCGCGGGTGTGCTGCACGACGCCGGGCATGGACGCGATCGGCGCGGGCTCCCCGATGCCCTCCTTGACGAAGACGGGCAGCACGAGGTCGGCCGGCGACAGCCGGACGTCGGCGACCAGCCGGCGCAGCGCGGCCGTGCGGCGCAGCCGGCGCGGGCGGACCGCCGGGAACCCCGTCACCGCTTGGCCGGCCCCTTGTGCGACGCCTTCGCGAGCTTGCGCCGGTACGCCGCCGACGGCAGCTCCGGGTTTCGCTCGCGCCGCGCGGCGGCGAACTCGGCGAGCGCCTCGACGAGCACGGTGACGTCCGGCCTGGGCGCCAGCACGTCGACCCGCAGGCCCTGCTCCACGGCCGCGGCCTGCGTCTGCGGGCCGATGCAGGCGAGCACGGTCGTGTCGTGGGGCTTGCCGGCGATGCCGACGAGGTTCCGCACCGTCGACGACGAGGTGAACAGCACGGCGTCGAACCCGCCGCCCTTCAGCGCCTCCCGCGTCGCGGCCGGCGGCGGGGCGGCGCGCACCGTGCGGTAGGCGGTGACGTCGTCGACCTGCCAGCCGAGCTCCTTCAGCCCGGCGACGAGCGTGTCGGTGGCGATGTCGGCGCGCGGCAGGAACACCCGGTCGACCGGGTCGTCGCACGGGTCCCAGTCGGCCAGCAGGCCCTCGCTGCTCTGCTGCCCGCTGGGCACGAGGTCGGGATTGACGCCGAACTCGCGCAGCGCCTGCGCCGTGGCGTCGCCGACGACCGCGAGCCGCACGCCGGCCAGCGCCCGAGCGTCGAGGCCGTACTCCTCGAGCTTCTCGCGCACCGCCTTGACGGCGTTCACCGACGTGAACGCGATCCACGAGTAGCGGCCGTCGACCAGGCCCTTGATGGCCCGCTCCATCGGCGCCGACGTGCGCGGCGGCTCCACCGCGATGGTGGGCACCTCGACCGGCACGGCGCCGTAGGACCGCAGCGCGGCCGACAGCGCGCCGGCCTGGTCGCGGGTGCGCGGCACGAGCACCTTCCAGCCGTACAGCGGCCGGCTCTCGTACCAGGACAGCCTCTCCGCCTTCTTCACCGGCTCGCCGACCACGACGACGGCCTCACCGGTCACCCCGGACAGGTCCTTCTCAGCGGCGTCCAGCGTGGTGAGCACCGTGCGCTGCTCGGCGGTCGTACCGCCGACCGTCACGGCGACCTGCTCGGCCGGCTTGCGGCCGTGCTCGACCAGCGCCGACGCCGCCTTGGCGACGTCGGTGGCCAGCACGTGCAGCACGAGAGCTCCCGGGGCGCCGGCGAGCGCGCCCCAGTCGGCGACCTCCTCGAACCGGGCGACCGTGCGCGGCGTGGCCAGAGCCAGCCCGGCGAAGGCCGGAACAGCAACCGCCGCAGGCACTCCGGGCACCACCTCGAGCCGCTGCTTCGCGCGCAGCACCGCCTCGGCCTCCTTGGCGCCGTCCGCGGCGTCGAAGGGGTCGCCGGGCAGCAGCCGCACGACCGTGCGACCCTCCTTGGCGGCCGACACGAGCAGCGGGCCGGCCGGCTCGCCCGGCGCCGTGCGCTGCACCTCGGCCCCCTCCGCGACGCCGGTGAGCACGGCGTCGCCGCAGCGCTCGTCGGCGACGACGAGGTCGGCGGCGGCCAGCACCTCGAGCGCGCGGGCGGTGAGCAGCGCCGGGTCGCCGGTGCCGGCGCCGACGAGGGCCACCTGTCCGGCGGGCTTGCGCGCGGACGTCTTCGACCGGCTCGTGCTCATGATCGGGCTCCTGTCGTCATGGCGGTCACATCAGCTTCCCGGCGCCGAGGTCGAGCAGCTCGGCCGCGAGCCGGCCGCCGATGCCGGCGGCGTCCGACACGGCCCCGCTCGCGGAGAGCCGGACCTCGTCGGAGCCGTCGAGCGCGGCGACGCCGCCGCGCAGGGAGATCTCCGGGCCGTCGTCACCCTCGGCCACCTCGGCCAGCGCCCCGACCGGTGCGGTGCAGCCGGCCTCCAGCGCAGCGAGCAGTGCCCGCTCGGCGGTGACCGACGCGCGGGTGTCGGCGTCGTCCAGGGCTTCGAGCAGCGCGCGCACCGGCGCGTCCTCGCGGCACTCCACTGCGAGCGCGCCCTGCGCCGGCGCGGGCAGCACCTGCAGCGGGTCGAGCACCTCGGTCACCTCGTCGAGCCGGCCGAGCCGGGCCAGGCCGGCGCGCGCGAGCACGACGGCGTCGAGCTCGCCGGAGCGGACGACGCCGATGCGGGTGTCGACGTTGCCGCGGATCGGCACGACGTCGAGCCCGAGTCCCAGCGCCCGCAGCTGCGCGGTGCGCCGCGGCGAGCCGGTGCCGACCCGGGCGCCGCTCGGCAGCTCGGCGAGAGTGAGCCCGTCGCGGGCGACGACGGCGTCGCGCGGGTCCTCCCGCCGCGGCACCGCCGCCACGTGCAGGCCCTCGGCCGGCGCGGTCGGCAGGTCCTTGTACGAGTGCACGGCGAGGTCGACCTCGCCGGCGAGCAACGCCTCGCGCAGCGCGGTGACGAACACGCCGGTGCCGCCGATCTGCGCGATGGCGGCGGAGTCGACGTCGCCGCGGGTGACGACGCGCACGAGCTCGACCGCCTCGCCGGTCCGCTGCTGCAGCGCCTGGGCGACGTGGGCGGACTGGGCGAGGGCCAGGGCGCTGCCCCGGGTCCCCAGACGCAGGGTCACGCGACCGTCCCGGCGTCGTCGGCAGCCGGCTCGACGGCGACCGGGCTGCTCGCGACCGCGGCCGGCACCGTGCGGTCGAGCTCGAACAGCTCGCGCAGCGCGTCGGCGTAGGACAGGCCGGCCGGAGCGTCGCTGAGCTCCTTCACCCGCACCGTCGGTGCGTGCAGCAGCGCGCTGACGACCCGCTTGAGCGACACCGCGAGCTCGTGCCGCGCCCGCTCGTCGAGCTCGGGCAGCCGGCTCTCGAGCCGCGCGAGCTCGGCCTCGACGAGCGCGTCGGCCCGGCTGCGCAGGGCGACGACGGTGGGTGCCACGCGGCTGGCCTTCTGCCAGGCCAGGAAGTCGGCGACGCCCTGCGTCACGATGCGCCGCGCGGCCTCGACGTCCTCCCCGGTCGTCGAGCCGGCGAGCACCTCCTGCAGCGACGTCAGCGTCACCAGCGTGACGCCGTCGAGGTCGGCCACGGCCGGGTCGACGTCGTGCGGGAGCGCCAGGTCGAGCACCGCCAGCGGCCGGCCGTCGCGCGCCTTCACCGCCCGCTCGACGGCGTCGAACGGCACGACCAGGCCGGTGGCGCCGGTCGAGGAGACGACGACGTCGGCCTCGGCCAGCGCCTCGTCGAGCGCGTCGAGCGAGACGCCGTCGCCCTCCAGCGCGGTCGCCAGCCGGCGGGCGTTGTCGACCGAGCGGTTCGCGACGGTGATCCGGCCGGCGCCGGCGCGCTTGAGCGTCGCCCCGGCGAGGGCGCCCATCGAGCCGGCGCCGACGACGAGCACCGGCCGGTCGTGGAGCGGCCCGACGGCCTCGACCGCGCGGTCGAGCGCGACGCTGACCAGCGACTGCCCCGCCTCGTCGATGCCGGTGTCGGAGTGCACGCGCTTGCCGACGTTCAGGGCCTTCTGGAACAGCTCGTGCAGCGTCCGCCCGGCAGCGTCGCCGTCGCGCGCGGCGATGTAGGCCTGCCGCAGCTGGCCGAGGATCTGCGACTCCCCGACCACCATCGAGTCGAGCCCGGCCGCCACCGAGAACAGGTGCTGGACGGCCTGCCCCTCCCAGTGCACGTACAGGTGCGGCTCGAGCTCGGCCAGCGGCACACCGGACCGGGCCGAGAGCAGGTCGGTGACGGCGTCGACACCCGCGTGGAAGCCCTCGGTGTCGGCGTAGACCTCGACCCGGTTGCAGGTCGAGAGCACGACGGCCTCGCTCACCGGGCCGACGGCACGCAGGTCGTGCAGCATGCCGCCGGCGTCCGGCTCGACGCCGACCGTGACCTTCTCCAGCAGCGACACCGGCGCGCTGCGGTGCGAGACGCCGACCACCAGGACGCTCATCCGGGGCCCCCGCCGGAGTGCGAGCGCAGCGAGCGCTCTGGTGTGGCGATCATGCCGGCACCACCTGGCGGGCGGCCTTGCGGTGCTCGTGGAACGACAGGATCTGCAGCTCGACGGCGAGGTCGACCTTGCGGACGTCGACGCCGTCGGGCACCTGCAGGCCGGTCGGCGCGAAGTTCAGGATGCTGCGCACTCCCGCGGCGACGAGCTCGTCGCACACGTCCTGCGCCGCCTCGGCCGGCGTCGCGATGACGCCGATGGCGCCGCCCTGCTCGCCGACGACGACGGGCAGGTCGGCCATCGGCCGCACGGGCAGGCCGCCGACGACCTCGCCGAGCCGCGCCGGGTCGGCGTCGAACAGCGCCGCGATGGCGAACCCGCGGGAGGCGAAGCCGCCGTAGCCGGCGAGGGCATGGCCGAGGTTGCCGACGCCGACGATGACGACCGGCCACCGCCGGGCGAGGCCGAGCTCGGCCGAGATGCTCGCGACCAGCTGCTCGACGTCGTAGCCGACCCCGCGCGTGCCGTACGAGCCCAGGCAGGACAGGTCCTTGCGCACCTTGGCCGGGCTCCCCGCGCTGCCGACCCGGGCGGCGAGCTCGTCCGAGCTGACCCGCGTGACGCCCTCGTCGGCGAGCGCGTGCAGCGCCCGCAGGTACAGCGGGAGCCGAGCCACCGTGGCGTCCGGGATGCCGGGGCGCCGGCGCGCGGGCGCGGTCCCGGGGTGGGTCACGAGGGCTCCTGTCGGCTCTGCCGAGCCGGACTGTGCGGACGGTGCTGACCGGCGTCACCCGCGGCCGCGGGCAGCGCTCCTGACCCGCAGGCTACGCGCTTGTGAACGCGCGCACAAAGTCGCGCGGACGGCCGGTGAGCACCCTCACAGCCGTCCTTGGAGCCCCTGCCCTCCTCTCCCCTGCGTCGGGGGCAGGGGGCGGCGGGGGC
>DATMJH010000463.1:0-7148 GCA_035554015.1 Mycobacteriales bacterium | reverse complement strand
GCAACGTCGTGGTGCTCTGGCTGCCCGTCGTGGCGGTGCTCGTCGTGCTGGTCACCGCGTTCACGCTCGGCCTCGCGCTGGCTCTCTCGGTGGCCAACGTCTACTTCCGCGACGTGCAGCACTTCGTCGGCATCTTCCTGCAGATGTGGTTCTACGCGACGCCGGTCGTCTACCCGATCTCGCTCGTCGAGGCCCAGCGCGACACCGAGATCCTGGGTGTCTCCGTGCTGACGCTCTACGAGCTCAACCCGGCCGTGCAGTTCGTGGAGGCCTTCCGCGACGTCCTCTACGACTTGGTGTGGCCCTCGCCCGGCCGGTGGCTGACGCTGCTCGCCTGGTCGGTCGGGTCCCTCGTCGTGGGCGTCCTGGTCTTCCGCCGGGCCGAGGGCAACCTCGCGGAGGAGCTGTGACCGACGCCGCCGTCCGCGTCGACGGCGTGAGCAAGCGGTTCCGGCTCTACCACGAGCGCAACCAGTCGCTCAAGGCGGCGATCATGCGGCGCGGCCGGGCGAGCTACGAGGACTTCTGGGCGCTACGCGACGTCTCCTTCGAGATCCCCCGCGGCAGCACGTTCGGACTGGTCGGCACCAACGGCTCGGGCAAGTCGACCCTGCTCAAGTGCATCGCCCGGATCCTGCGTCCGGACGAGGGCGCGGTGGCCGTCGACGGCAAGATCGCCGCGCTGCTCGAGCTGGGCTCGGGCTTCCACCCGGAGCTGTCCGGGCGCGAGAACGTCTACCTGAACGGGTCGATCCTCGGCATGTCGCGGCGCGAGATCGAGGCGCGGTTCGACGACATCGTGCAGTTCGCCGGTCTCGAGCGCTTCATCGACAGCCCGGTGAAGAACTACTCCTCCGGCATGTACGTGCGGCTCGGCTTCTCGGTCGCCATCAACGTCGACCCCGAGGTGCTGCTCGTCGACGAGGTGCTGGCGGTGGGCGACGCCGCCTTCCAGCGCAAGTGCCTCGAGAAGTTCGCCGAGTTCCGCCGAGCCGGCAAGACCGTCGTCATCGTCAGCCACGACTCGGGCTCGATGCGCAACCTCTGCGACGAGGTCGCCTGGCTCGACGGCGGCCGGCTGCTCACCACCGGGTCGCCCTTCTCGGTGCTCGACGACTACGAGGACCAGAGCCACGAGGACCGGCAGGAGACCGGCGACCAGAGCACCCGCTGGGGCAGCGGCGGCGCCGTCATCGAGAAGATGGAGCTGCTCGGGGCTGACGGCGTGCCGGCGCGCCGCTTCCGCACGGGCGAGCAGGTGACCGTGCGCATGCACTACCGGTTCGACCGGCCGATCGACCGGCCGGTGTTCGGCTACGCGATCGAGAGCCTCGACGGCGTCTACCTCTGGTCGCAGCACTCGCGGCACGGCCGGTACGTGCCCGAGCGGCTGTCCGGGCGCGGGACCGTCGACCTGGCCGTTCCGGCGCTGGCGCTGCAGCCGGGCACGTTCGACCTCACCGCGTCGATCGTCGACTACCAGCTCGCCGAGCAGTTCGACTTCTGGAAGCACTGCCTGCGCTTCGACGTCGACCACGGGCCGGTGCGCGAGGCCGGCGGTTACGCCTCCCTGGCCGGCGCCTGGCGCGACCTGCGCCCCGAGGACGGGAGCGAGCCGGCGTTCGTCGCGGTCGAGCCGCACCCGGCCGAGCTCGGCGCAGGGCAGGCGGCGGAGCCGGGCGAGCACGAGCAGGCCGAGCCGGCCGAGGAGCCGCCCGCCGCCGTGGAGGGCTGAGTGCGCGTCGTCGTCGTCTCCGCGCACTTCCCACCCGACTTCGTCAGCGGGGGCACGCTGGTGCCCCAGCGGCACGCGCGTGCGCTGCGCGCCCGCGGCCACGACGTCCGCGTCTACGCCGGCCACCTCGGCGACGTGCCGCCGCTGACGACGTGGGACGAGACCGACGAGACGGGCCTGCCCGTCCGCTGGATCGCCGTGCGCCCCTTCCTCGGCTGGAGCGACCCGCGCAACGCCGACAACCCCGACGTGCGCGCGGACTTCGCGCGGTGGGTGCGCGAGGTCGAGCCCGACGTCGTGCACCTGCACGCCGTACAGGGCCTCGGTGCCGGGCTGGTCGAGGAGGCCCGCGCCGCCGGGGCACGCGTCGTCGTCACGATGCACGACTTCTGGTGGTCGTGCGGCCGCCAGTTCCTCGTCGCCCGCGACCTGCGGCCGTGCAGCCTCGTCGTCGAGGCGGGCACCTGCCGCTGCGAGGTCGACCGCGACTGGCTCGACGCCCGCGACGCACGGCTGGCCCGGGCCCTCGACGCCGCCGACGCCGTGCTCGTCCCGTCGAGATCGGCCGCCCGCGTCGCGGCGGCGAACGGGCTCGCCCGGGGTCGGCTGCACGTCGACGAGAACGGCATGGCCGGCATGACGACCGGCCCTGCGCGGGTGGGGCGGGTGCGCGCACCGGGTGAGCCGGTGCGGCTTCTCTACGCCGGCCGCTCCGACCTGTTCAAGGGCGTGCACGTGCTGCTCGAGGCCGCGGAGCTGCTGCGTGGCACGCCGGGCTGGTCGCTGGTGCTGCGTGGCGCCGAGACTCACGTGGCCGAGACTGCCTGGCGTCCAAGGGGTCTGCCGGTCGAGGTGCTGCCGGGTTACGCGCCCGACGAGCTCCCCGAGGTGCTGGCGGCGGCCGACGTGCTGGTCGTCCCGTCGCTGATGCGCGAGTCGCACTCGCTGCTCACCCGCGAGGCGCTGCTCGCCGGGCTCGCCGTCGTCTGCACCGACACGCTCGGGCCGGAGGAGGTGGTCCGGCACGGCGAGAACGGCCTCGTCGTCACCGCCGGCGACGCGCAGGACCTCGCCGACGCGCTGCGCCGGCTGGTCATCGAGCCCGGGCTGCTCGAGCGCATGCAGCGCGCGGACCCTCCCGCTGTCCGCTCGCTGGAGGAGCAGGTCGACGGCGTCGAGCGGCTGTACCGCTCGCTCGTCGACGACGCGCCGGTCACGGCGCCGGAGGTGCAGGTGCGCCGGGTCGTCTTCGCGGTCGGCATCGAGGGCGCGCCGCTCCGCTACCGGGCGCGGCTGCCCACCGAGGCGCTGGCGCTCCGTGGCGTGCACGCCGACGTGCGCCACTACCGCGATCCCGAGCTGCCGGCGCTGGCCGCCGCCGCGGACGCCGTCGTGCTGTACCGCGTGCCGGCCACGGTGCAGGTGCTCGACCTCGTGCGGCAGGTGCGCGCGCGCCCCGAGCCAGTGCCCGTGCTGTTCGACGTCGACGACCTCGTCTTCGACCCGGACCTGGCCGACGAGATCCCGGCCCTGCACGTGCTCCCGCCCGAGCAGGCCGAGCTGTGGCTCGAGGGCGTCCGCCGCTACCGCACCACGCTCGAGGCGTGCGACGCGTTCATCGGCAGCACCGACGGTCTCGTCGACCACGCCGCGCACGCGACCGGCCTGCCCGCGCTGCGCTTCGACAACGGCGTCGGTGCGGTGCTCGGCCGGCTCAGCGACACGGCGCTGCGGCAGCCTCGCCGACCCGGCCCGCTGCGCGTCGGCTACCTGTCCGGCACGACGACGCACGACCGCGACTGGCAGCACGTCGAGGCGGCGGTGCTCGAGGCGCTCGACCGGCACCCGGAGGCCGAGCTGTGGCTGGTCGGCCACCTCACGCCGACGGAGGCGGTCGACCGGCTGGGCGACCGGCTCGTGCGGCTGCCGCTGCAGGACTGGCGCGACCTGCCAGGCCTGCTCCGCGACCTCGACGTGAACCTCGCACCGCTCGAGCCGCTCGGGCGCTTCAACGAGGCCAAGAGCGCCATCAAGTGGCTGGAGGCGGCGCTGGTCGAGACACCGACCGTGGCGTCGCCGACGCAGCCGTTCCGCGAGGCGGTGGTCCACGGCGAGACGGGGCTGCTCGCCGCCACGCACGAGGAGTGGGTGCAGGCGCTCGACGCGCTGCTGTCGGACCGGTCGCTGCGGCGCCGCACCGGCGCCCGCGCCCGCCGCGAGGCGCTGCTGCGGTGGTCGCCGCACCGGCAGGCCGACCGGTACCTCGCGGTGCTCGCCGAGGCGCGCGCCGTCGTCGCCGCGGGCCGCCCGCCACGGCGCACTACCTGGGATCCGGTCGCCCCCGACGAGCCCGCCGTGCGCTCGTTCCTCGAGCCGTACACGCCGGTGCCGGTGCCCGGCCCGACGCGCCGGGAGCGCGTCGTCGTGCGCCTCGACGGGTGGCGCGCCCGCGCTCTGGCCCTGTACCGCGTCGAGGGCGCGGGCGCCGTCGCGCAGGGCGTGCTGCGCGTGGCCCGCCGGAAGCTGGGGCGATGAGGACGGCGCTGGCCGCGACGCCACGCGCGGTCTGGGCGGTCACCGCCCTGTTCGCCGCCCTCGTGCTCGCCTACAGCGTGCTGATGCCGCAGTACCGCCAGCCCGACGAGCCGGCGCACGTCGACGTCGTCGTCCACCTGCAGAACGGCTGGGACCTGCCGCGGCCGCTCGAGCGCTTCCTCGGCCGCGGGGTCGCCGAGTCGACCGTGCTGGCCGGCTACGCCGAGCAGCCCGACACCAACGCCCGCGGCAACGCGCCGCTGCTCGAGCCGCCGCCCCTGGCCCGGGGCGAGCGGCCGGGCTTCGACGCGCTGGGCGGCGACGAGCCGTCCGCGCTGCTCAACCAGATGGGCCAGCACCCGCCGCTGTACTACGTCGGCGCGGCGGCCGCGATGCGCGGCACGGGCGGCGCCGACACGCACGCCTTCGACCGCACCGTGCTCGCGCTGCGCCTGCTGAGCGGGGCGCTGCTGCTGCCGGTGCCGTGGCTGGCCTGGTGGACCGCTCGGCGGCTCGGGGCCGGGACCGCCGCGGCCGTGGCCGCCGCCTGCGCCGTCCTCGCCGTCCCGCGGTTCGTCTCGCTCGCCGCCGCGGTGAACAACGACAGCCTGCTCGTGCTGCTGTTCGCCGTCGCCACGGCCCTGTCGGCACGAGTGCTCACCGGCGACCGGTCACTGGGCACGGCGGTCGCCCTCGGCACGGTCGCCGGCGCGGCGCTGCTGACCAAGGGCCTCGCGCTGGTGCTGCCGCTGTGGCTCGGGCCGCTGTACCTGCTCGCCCTGTGGCGCGACCGCGACCGGCGGCACGTGCGCAACGGTCTGGTCGTCGCCGGGCTCGCCGGAGCGCTCGGCGGCTGGTGGTACGTGCGCAACCTCGCGCTCTACGGCACCGTGCAGCCCGCCGGCGTCCGGCTGCCGGAGGCGATCTACCTCGACGAGCCGCTGAGCGGAGGAGGGGCGGTGCTCGACTACCTCGCCCTGTTCGCGTCCCGGCTGGCCGCCACCGGCTGGTACAACCACTCGATCCCGGACGACGACCCCGCGGCCCGGCCGGCGGTGTGGCTCGGGCTCGTCGCCGTCGCGGCGACGGTCGCCCTCGCCGCCGTCGGGCTGGCGCGGAGCCGACCGGCCGACCGGCTGGTCCGCGCGACGGTCTGTGCCGTGCCCGCGGTGCTCGTGCTCGGCATGCTGCTCGTCGTGATGTGGGAGGCCTACCACCTGACCGGCCGGCCGATCGGCATGCAGGGGCGGTACCTCTACCCGGCCTTCGTGGGGCTCGCCGTGCTGTGCAGCCTGGGCGGCGCCGCGCTGCTCGGCCGGCGCGCGCGCTGGCTGCCGGTGGCGGTGCTCGGCGCCGCGCTCGCCGGCACCATCGCGAGCGTCGGCCCGCTCCTCGCCTGGCACTGGGGGCTCGGGCGCGGCGCCGGGCCCGTCGACGTCGTCGGCTCGGTGCTGGCCTGGTCGCCGGTGCCCGTGCCGCTCACGGCCGTGCTGCTGCTCCTGCCGCTGGGCGCCGCCGCCGTCACCGGGCACGCGGTCGTCCGCGACGCCGTCCGCACGGCCCCGGTCCCCGCTGGAGCGGCGGCGTGACCGGCCGGCGCGTGGTCGTCGTCACCGAGGACGCCCTCGGCGCGCGGATGGCCGGGCCCGCCATCCGCGCCTGGCACATGGCCGAGGCGCTGGCGCGCGCCGGTCACGACGTGCGGCTGCTCACTCTCAGCACCGTGGCCGACCTGCGCCACGAGCGCTTCGCCGTCAGCCGCACCGGGCCGACCGCGCTGGCGGAGGCGGCGGCGCGGGCCGACGTCGTCGTCGTGCAGGGGCACGTGCTCGACCGGTGCCCGCCGCTGGCCGCGTCGCCGGCGGTGCTCGTCGTCGACCTCTACGACCCGCTGCACCTCGAGCAGCTCGAGCAGGCCCGCGACCTCGGTCCGGCCGGCCGGCGGGAGGCGATGCGCGCCGCGACGGTCACCGTGAACGCCCAGCTCGCCCGCGGTGACTTCTTCCTGTGCGCCTCGGCCAAGCAGCGCGACTTCTGGCTCGGTCAGCTCGCCGCGCTCGGGCGCGTGAACACCGTCGTGTACGACGCCGACCCGACCCTGCGCGCGCTCATCGACGTCGTGCCGTTCGGCACGCCCGACGAGCCGCCGCAGCGGCGGCGCCCGGCCGTCAAGGGCGTCCTGCCGGGCATCGCCGCCGACGACCAGGTCGTGCTGTGGGGCGGCGGCGTCTACAACTGGTTCGACCCGCTCACCCTCGTCGAGGCGGTGCACCGGCTGCGCGAGCGCCACCCGCGGCTGCGCCTGCTGTTCCTCGGCATGACGCACCCGAACCCGGCGGTTCCGGAGATGGCCGTGGCCGCCGCGCTGCGCCGCCGGTGCGACGAGCTGGGGCTCACCGGCACGGTCGTGCACCTCAACGAGCAGTGGGTGCCCTACGACGAGCGCGCCGACTGGCTGCTCGACGCCGACGTCGGCGCGAGCACCCACCACGACCACGTCGAGACGGCGTTCAGCTTCCGTACCCGGGTGCTCGACTACCTGTGGGCCGGGCTGCCGGTGCTCACCACCCGCGGCGACACCCTCGGCGACCTCGTCGAGGCGCGCGGCCTCGGGCTCACGGTGGCGGCCGGCGACGTCGACGGAGCGGCCGGGGCGCTCGACCGCCTGCTGTCCGACGGGCGCTTCCGCGCGCAGTGCCGCGCGAACGTCACCCGGTTGCGGCCCGAGCTGACCTGGTCCAGCGCGCTCGGCCCGCTGCTCGCGTTCTGCGCCGAGCCCACCCCGGCGCCCGACCGCGTCGACGGCGAGGTGCTGCGGGGCACCCGCGCACCGCTCCGCCACCCGCGCGCCTCGACGAGGTCGCCGAGGGTGTCGCCG
>DATMJH010000462.1:0-7091 GCA_035554015.1 Mycobacteriales bacterium | reverse complement strand
TCCGAGGGGTGGTCGCGCTCCGGCCCCGCAGGATGTCAGGGCCCGGTCGGGGGCCTCCTACCCCCACGGGCGCGACCGCTACTCACCTGGCGTCGGAAGCGGCGCCGCTCACTCCCCGGGCGGCCCGGTCGCCGGCTCCGTGGGCTGCGGGGGCCGGTGCTGGCAGTCGCACCAGCTGCCGCCGGGGCAGGCGTCGTGGTCGCGGTCGCGGCACGCCTCGCAGATCACCGCGCCAGTGTGCCCGCCCGGTCCGGGCCGGGCAGCCGGACGGCCCCCTGAGGAGGGGCCGTCGATCGTGGTGGGCGATACAGGACGTGAGTCGCGGAGCGGGGGCTGTGGATACCAGTTCGGCGGACCAGTGGGGCTCCGTCGCTCCTCGCCACCAGCGAGCGGTTGTTCGCCCTGCTGCCGCGGTCGTTGTTCGCCAAGCCGAGATGAACAGGCTAGATTTCTAGCCATGACGACGCTGCCGCTCGCGACCGTGAAGAACAGGCTCTCCGCCGTCGTGGACCAGGTCGAGGGCACGCACGAGCGGGTGGTCATCACCCGCAAGGGCATCCCGGCAGCAGTCCTCATCAGCCCCGCGGACCTCGCAGCGCTCGAGGAGACGCTCGACGTACTGTCCGACCCGGAGACCATGGAGCGGCTGCGCCAGTCGCGGGACGACGCCGCTCGCGGGGATGTGCTGGATGCCGAGCAGCTGCGGACGCTGCTCAAGCGTCCGGCCCCCTGACCACATCCGAGCCGCCGGGTCTGTACGAGCTCGAGATCACAGCCACGGCGGCACGCGCGTCGAGCGAGCACCTGCCAGAGGCGGTCGCCGTCGCGGTATTGGAGTTCCTGAACGGGGACCTGCTGCGGGCGCCTCGCCGCGTTGGTCATGAGCTGCAACGTGAGCTCGAAGGGACGTGGTCCGCGCGTCGCGGCGCCTACCGGATCTTGTACGAGATCCACGACGCCGCGCCGAGTGGCGGCACGCCCGACGCCGAGCCTCCGCACGTCGGCACGGTCCGGGTGGTCGATGTGGATCACCGCGGCGACGTCTACCGACGCCGTAGCTAAGCCCTACGGACGGCTGCCACATCGTCCGCCTCGTCATGACGGCGGGTTCGGTCTCCGATGACTTCGCACACGTACCGGTATGCGACGACGCCGACGGTCGAGGCCGGAGCCGACCCCAATGGAGCGGGCGTCCGGCCGGGCCGGCACGGTCACAAGGTGACACCTGTGGCTACCAGTGTGGCTACCGACCGTGATGCCGTGATCTTGCGGGGGAGTCGGCACCCCGTCTGACCTGCGCTCTTGTTGTGGGCGATACAGGACTTGAACCTGTGACCTCTTCCGTGTCAAGGAAGCGCGCTACCAGACTGCGCCAATCGCCCGTGTGCAGTTGTGCGTCCGGATCCGAGGCCGGTACGAGGCCGGGGCGGGAATCGAACCCGCGTACAGGGCTTTGCAGGCCCTTGCCTAAGCCACTCGGCCACCCGGCCACAGCCGCCCCGCCTCGTCCTGACAGCAGGGCAGCCGTGTGGCGCCCGGGGGCGCCGCCTGTCCGAGCGGACGACGGGATTCGAACCCGCGACCCTCACCTTGGCAAGGTGATGCTCTACCAACTGAGCCACGTCCGCGAACGCACCGCCGGAGGCGGGGCGACGTCGGGGAACGGTAGCAGAACCGGGGCGGCCCGCAGGGCCGGTCGTGGCGCTGCCGATCAGGTCTCGGGCTCGGCCCAGAGCAGCAGGGCGAGCTCGGCGTCGACGTCGACGTGCGCGCTCTCCCCGCCGGTCGGGACGGCCGCGTAGGTGGAGCCGAGGAAGTCGACGAGCTCGGGCAGCGGCACCTCGAACAGCGCCTTGCCGGACGGCGAGGACAGCGCCAGACAGACCACCGGGGCGCCGGAGCTCGAGGAGGGCCACACCTGCACGTCGCCCTCGCCCACGGGGGCCGACACGCCGTCGGTGAGCAGCTGCCGCGCGAACGTCCACTCCACGACGTCGCCAGAGGCGTCGGCGGCGCCGGTGTAGAAGGCGACCGTCACCGCGTACGGGTCTGTGACGTCGTAGCGCATGCTCGCCCTGACCGGGAGGGCCGACGACCCGGGGACGACCAGCCGCAGCTGCAGGTCAGCGGTCACCAGGGTGGGACGCGGGCTGCTCACCGGCGGGGTTCCTCTCGGGCGAGGTCCTGGCTCGAGGACCGGGTGCGGGACGGTGTTCCTCCTGCCGGCTGTGGTCCCCACGCCGGGGCCGTCCCAACCGTCCGGGCGGGGCGTGACGGGGGACTCACCCGTCCGGAGCAGGCGGCTCGGGCTCGCCCCCGGCCGCGCGGCCGGTTAGCGTGCGGGAGCGGCCGGGCGACCCATCCGGGCGGCCGGCTCGTGCGAACGCTCTCCCGTGAGGATGTCCATGACGGCGCCGCGGCCCCCGCGCTCCGCGGCCGGGCGTGCCGTGGCGCCGGCCGGTGCGCACGAGGGCCTGGACGACCGGCAGCTGGTCGCACGCGTCGTCGAGGGCGACGCCCAGGCGCTCGAGGCGCTGTACGGGCGGTACGGCCGGCCCTGCTACGCCCTGGCGCGGCGCATCCTCGCCGACGAGCAGCTCGCGCAGGACGTCGTGCAGGAGGTGTTCCTCGTCCTGTGGCGCGACGCCCGCCGGTTCGACGCCGCGCGCGGCGGGTTCTCGTCCTGGCTGCTGTCGATGACCCACCACAAGGCCGTGGACGTCGTGCGGCGGGAGGAGAACCTGCGCAAGCGCCGGGCCGGCGTCGAGCAGCTGGAGGCGCACGAGGCGCCGGTGCCGGGCCCGGACGACCAGGCGTGGACGACGCTGCGCGGCGAGCGGGTGCGCAAGGCGCTGCGCGAGCTGCCCGAGCCCCAGCGCGAGGCCCTGGTGCTCGCCTACTTCGGCGGCTACACCCAGCGCGAGATCGCCGGCCTGACGTCGACGCCGCTGGGCACGGTCAAGACGCGGATGCTCGCCGGGATGCGGCGCATGCGCGCGGGTCTCGACGGCGTCGCGCCGACCGACGCCATGCCCCTGGACGGTGCGCCGTGAGCCCGGCCCGCGGCGGCGAAGCCCACGCGCTCTTCGAGGAGCTGGCGGTCGGCTACGCGCTGCACGCGCTCGAGCCCCAGGACGAGGTGCGCTTCACCGCCCACCTGGCGTCCTGCGCCGCGTGCGAGCGCGCCGTCCACGAGCACGTCGACACCCTGGCCCAGCTGGCCTACGCGGCCCCCGCCGCGGAGCCGCCACCCGCCGTGCTCGAGGGCATCCGTGCCGCCGTGCGCGCCGACGCGGACGCCGACGCCGGTGCCGCCCTGCCGCAGCCGGCGCCGGGCGTCGCCGATCTGTCCACCGCCCGTCGCCGCCGGGACGCCGTCGTCGTGCGGCGCAGCTGGCTGCTGTCGGGCGCGGCGGCCGCCGTGGCGCTCGTGCTCGGGCTCGGCGCGTGGAACGTCGTGCTGCAGAACGACCGCGACGAGCAGGCGGCACGGGGCGACCGGCTGGCGTCGGTGGTGGAGACGCTGGAGCGCCCCGACACCCGCACCGTCCGACTCGCCGACTTCGACGGCCGGGTGCGCGCCGTCGTGGTCGCGCACGGCCAGCAGATGTCGCTCGTCGTCGACGGGCTCGACCGCAACCCCGAGGACACGGTGTACGTGCTCTGGGGCCAGAACCGCGAGGGCGACGTGCGAGCGCTCTCGACCTTCGACGTCACCGGCGAGGACCTCGACGTGCTGCGCGGGATGCCGCTGCAGGTGCCGGTGGAGGACCTCACCGCGCTGATGGTCACCCACGAGGAGGGAAGGACCGCCCCGGAGCGCACCGAGCAGCCCGTCGTCGTCGCCGGCTCGGTCTGACCGGGGCGTCCGCCGGCGAGTTCTCCAGCCGCCGCCGGCTCGGCATGGGGAAGGATGACGGCGTGGCCGCCGCCCCCAGCCCTGCGGGAGACCCGCCTGCCCAGCGGGGTGTGCGCGCCCGGCTGCGGCGCACCCCGGGTGGCCGGCAGCTGCTCAAGGCCGGCGTGTTCGTGCTCGGGCTCCTGTTCATCCTGCTCGGGCTGGCGCTCGCGGCCCTGCCCGGACCGCTGACCATCCCGCCGATCCTGCTCGGCGTCTGGATCTGGTCGAGCGAGTTCGCCTGGGCCGACCGCCTGCTCGAGCGCGCCAAGCGCAGCGCGCAGGAGGCGTGGGAGCAGGCCAAGCGCAAGCCGGTGGTGTCGGCGCTCGTCACCGGCAGCGGGTTGGTGGCCCTCGGCGTCGGGCTGTACCTGGCCTCGCGCTACGAGCTGGTCGACCGGGCTCGGGACGCCGTCGGGCTGTGACCGGTCGCGGCCGTCCGTGGAGGCGGTAGTCTCGCCGCCGCGCACGGACGTGTAGCTCAGCTGGTTAGAGCGTTCGCTTCACACGCGAGAGGCCGCAGGTTCGAGTCCTGCCACGTCCACTTCCGGCACCCCCGCTCGTCGGGCCGGTGCCGCCCGCGTGGCGCAGCCGTACGGGGGAAGGCAGGCTGCACGTGCCCGGCGTCGTCCGACGCCGTCGGCACCCCCTGCTCTCGGGAGGACAGCCATGCCCACACGCACTGCCCGCACCGCCTGGAACGGCGGCCTGCAGGACGGCTCCGGTCAGGTCGAGCTGACCAGCTCGGGGGTCGGCACCTTCGAGGTCGACTTCCCGAAGCGCGCCTCGGACGACCCCCAGGGCGTCACGAGTCCGGAGGAGCTCATCGCCGCCGGCCACTCCGCCTGCTTCGCGATGTCGCTGTCGAACGAGCTGGCCCAGGCGGGCGGCACGCCGCACGGCATCGAGGTGACCACCGAGGTGGACCTGGGTCCTGACGCCGAGCACGGCGGGTTCGTCCTCACGGCCATCCGGCTCAAGGCCGTCGTCGAGGTGGACGGGCTCGACGACCAGGGCTTCGCCAAGGGCGTCGCGGCGGCCGAGGCGGGCTGCCCGGTGAGCAAGGCGCTGCGCGCCGTCGACATCACGGTGGAGGCCTCCCGCGCCTGACCCGGGCCGGGGGGCGGGGCCGCCGATAGGCTCGGCGACCCGCCCGCCCCCCGTCAGGAGAGACCGTTGTCCGACCCCGCCGTTCCCGCCGCCGTCAGGGTCGACGCGGAGCAGGCGGGCGCCACGGCCGGCGAGGTGCTCGGATCGACCGGCGTGCGAGACGCCGCCGTCGCGCGGGTCGGCGGCGAGCTGCGCGACCTGGCGCACGTCGTGCAGGAGGGCGACGTCGTCGAGGCCGTCCCGTACGGGTCCGAGGACGGCCGCGCCGTGCTGCGGCACTCCTGCGCGCACGTGCTGGCCCAGGCGGTGCAGGAGCTGTTCCCCGGCACGCTGCTGGGCATCGGGCCGCCGGTGAAGGACGGGTTCTACTACGACTTCCTGCCCGAGCGCCCGTTCACGCCGGAGGATCTCGCGGCGCTCGAGAAGAAGATGTCCGACATCATCCGGCAGCGGCAGCGGTTCTCGCGCCGGGTGGTCACCGAGCAGCAGGCCCGGCAGGAGCTGGCGCACGAGCGGTTCAAGCTCGAGCTCATCGGGCTGAAGGGCGGGTCCGACGTGGCCGGCGCCGCCGAGGGGGCGGACGTCGAGGTGGGCGGCGGCGAGCTCACGATCTACGACAACCTGCGCGGTGACGAGGTGGCCTGGAAGGACCTGTGCCGGGGGCCGCACCTGCCGACGACCCGCGACATCCCCGCCTTCCGGCTCATGCGCACCGCCGCCGCCTACTGGCGCGGCAGTGAGAGGAACCCGCAGCTGCAGCGCATCTACGGCACCGCCTGGGAGAGCAAGGAGGCGCTCAAGGCGCACCTGACGATGCTGGAGGAGGCCGAGAAGCGCGACCACCGGCGGCTCGGCTCCGAGCTCGACCTGTTCTCCTTCCCGGAGGAGATCGGGTCCGGCCTGGCGGTGTTCCACCCCAAGGGCGGCGTCGTCCGGATGGAGATGGAGGAGTACTCGCGCAAGCGGCACGCGGCCGAGGGCTACTCCTTCGTCAGCACGCCGCACGCGAGCAAGGGGGCGCTGTTCGAGATCTCGGGCCACCTGCAGTGGTACGCCGACGGCATGTACCCGCCCATGCACCTCGACGCCGAGGTCGGGCCGGACGGCGAGGTGCGCAAGCCGGGCCAGGACTACTACCTCAAGCCGATGAACTGCCCGATGCACAACCTCGTCTACCGGTCGCGCGGGCGGTCGTACCGCGAGCTGCCGCTGCGGCTGTTCGAGTTCGGCACCGTCTACCGCTACGAGAAGTCCGGCGTCGTGCACGGGCTCACCCGCGCCCGCGGCTTCACGCAGGACGACGCGCACATCTACTGCACCAAGCAGCAGATGGCGGGCGAGCTCACCTCGCTGCTGGACTTCGTGCTCTCGCTGCTGCGCGACTACGGGCTCGAGGACTTCTACCTGGAGCTGTCGACCCGCGACGACTCCGAGAAGTTCGTCGGCGACCCGTCGGAGTGGGAGGAGGCCACCGAGGCGCTCCGCCAGGCCGCCGGCGCGTCCGGGCTCGAGCTCGTCCCCGACCCCGGCGGCGCCGCGTTCTACGGCCCGAAGATCTCGGTGCAGGCCAAGGACGCCATCGGCCGCACCTGGCAGATGTCGACCATCCAGGTCGACTTCCAGCTGCCGCGGCTGTTCGAGCTCGAGTACCAGGCCGCCGACGGGTCGCGTCAGCGGCCGGTCATGATCCACCGCGCGCTGTTCGGCTCGGTCGAGCGCTTCTTCGCCGTGCTGCTCGAGCACTACGCCGGCGCCTTCCCCGCCTGGCTGGCGCCGGTGCAGGTGGTCGGCATCCCCGTGCACAGCGACTACGACGACCACCTGCAGGACGTCGCGACGCGGCTGCGCGCGCACGGCGTCCGCGTCGAGGTCGACGTCAGCGACGACCGGATGCAGAAGAAGATCCGCAACGCGCAGAAGCAGAAGGTGCCGTTCATGCTCATCGCGGGCGAGGACGACGTCGCCAAGGACGCCGTCTCCTTCCGGTTCCGCGACGGGACGCAGGACAACGGCGTCCCGGTCGACGACGCCGTCGCCCGGCTCGTGGCGGCGGTCCGGCCGGGCAGCTCAGCCGGGGAGCCGG
>DATMJH010000461.1:0-4113 GCA_035554015.1 Mycobacteriales bacterium | reverse complement strand
ACACCGTCCCAGCCCGCCTCGCGGACGGCGTCGGCCAGCGCGAGCGAGTCCACCGCGAGGTCGTCGACGAAGCTGGTCGAGTCCTGCAGCTGGTCGCCGGGCACGTCGAGCAGCCGCTCGGCGACCGAGCGGACGACGGCGAGGACCTGGTCGCGCTGCACGCCGGGAATGCTAGGCGGCCGCGCCGCGCGCCGCCCGATCACCAGGGCGTCGTGCGCGCCGTCCCGGCCGCCCGTGCCGCCAGCGACTGCAGCCGACCGGCCAGCTCGGACAAGGTGTCGGGTCGCGCCCGGTACACCGACAGCCCGGCGCGCGTCGTGCTGTCGACCAGGCCCGCGTCGCGCAGCACCCGCAGGTGGTGCGAGACCAGGGGCTGCGCCATGCCGGTCACCGCGACGAGGTCGCGGACCGGCAGCTGCCGGTCCACGAGCAACCGGACGAGCTCGGCCCGGTGCGGCTCGGCGAGCGCGTGCAGCACGGCGGCGCTGTCGACCTGCCGTGCGGCCGGCGCGGGATCGGCCGGCGGCCCGGCGCCGAGCCGCTCGCGCAGCGCGCCCTTGTCGGTCTTGCCGACGGCGTTGCGCGGCAGCGCCTCGACCAGCTCGACGAGCTTGGGTGCGGCGTGGTCGGCCATCCGCTCGCGCACCCACGCGCGCACCTCGGCGGCGGTGACCGGCGCGCGCGGCACGACGAAGGCGGCCACCGCCTCGCCGGCCAGCGCGTCGTGCACGCCGACGACGGCGGCGTCCTCGACCGCCGGGTGCGTGCGGAGCAGCTCCTCGACCTCGGCGGAGAAGATCTTGGTCCCGCCCCGGTTGATCATGTCCTTGGTGCGGTCGAGGACGGTGACGCGGCCGTCCCGGTCGATGCGCGCGACGTCGCCGGTGTCGAACCAGCCGTCGACGACGGCCTCCGCCGTGGCCGCGGGGTCGCCGGCGTACCCGGTGGTGACCAGCGAGCCGCGCAGCCACAGGGTGCCCGGCTCGCCCGCGGGGAGGGCGCGCCCGCCCTCGCCGCGGACTTCGGCCTCCATGCAGTCCAGCGGACGGCCGACGGTGCCGGGACGCGCGCGCAGGTCGTCGTCGTCGGCGATGCAACCGGGGGAGTGCGTCTCGGACAGCCCGTAGACGTCGAGCAGCCGCACGCCCTCGAGCCGCTCGCGCAACGCGGTCTGCAGGTCGGCCGGGAACGGCGCGCCCCCGGCCGCGAGCCGGGTCAGCGCCGGCAGCCGCTCGCGGGCGAGCTCCGGCACCCGCAGGCACAGCCGCCACCACGACGGCACCGCGTAGGCCCAGCTGACGCCGTGCCGCTCGAGCGTCGCGACGTACTCGCGCGGCGACGACGTGTCGACCAGCACGCAGGCCGCGCCGGCCAGCATGGCCGGCAGCACGTGCGCGTGCATGGCCGAGATGTAGTACAGCGGGAACCACACGGCCGTGACGTCGTCCGGCTCCAGCCGTAGCACCCGCTGGTAGCTCATGCCGCTGTGCACCGAGCACCGGTGCACCACCTGCGACGCCTTCGGCCGCCCCGTCGTGCCGGAGGTGAACACGACGGCGTACGTCGCCGCCTCGTCCGGCGGCTCGACCGGCAGCGGCGGGCCGCCCGCGAGGAGGACGTCGTCCAGCGGCTCGGCGGCGGCGGCCCCCGCCTCGCGCAGGCCGTCGAGGAACGCCTCGCTGCCCAGGGCCAGCCGGGCGCCCATGTGCTCGAGCATGTACGTCCACTGCGGCGGCGCCAGCCGGGTGTTGAGGCCCACCAGCACGAGCTGCGCGCGGGCGCACGCGAACACCGCAGTGGCGAGGGCCAGCGTGTTCCCGGACGCCACCGCCACCGCCTGCCCGGGCTGCAGCCCACGCGCGCGCAGCGACCGGGCCGCGACGTCCACCCGCTCGGCGAACTCGCGGTAGCCGACCGCCGTGCCGTCGACGTCGACGAAGGCGGTGCGCTCCGGCCAGCGCGCCACGGCCCGGTCGAGCACCGCGCCGATGCTGCGCGGACGCCGGCGGTACGAGCGGGCGGGCGCGCCGAGCCACGGCTCGACGACCACCGGGTCGCCGGGGCGGTCGTCGAGGTCGTGCTCGCCGTCCCCGGGGGCTGGTCCGGCACCGGCGGGGGGCTGCACCCGTCGAGTGTCGCGCAGCCGCGCCCCGTCCGCCCGCCTACGCTCGCCCGGTGACCGCTACGCACCGGCCGACCGAGCCGGTGGCCCGCTCGGCCGGCCGGCTCGGCGCCCGGCTGCTCATCCCGGAGTCGGACCGGGGCCCGGTGGCCGCGGTGCTGCGGCGCGTCGTCGTCGCGCTGGGCGTGCTGCTCGCCGTGGCCGTCGTCGTCTGGCTCGACCGGGCCGGCTACGTCGACAAGGTCGACGGCGGCCTGTCGTTCCTCGACGCGGTCTACTACTCGACCGTCAGCCTCTCCACCACCGGCTACGGGGACATCACGCCGGTCACGGACGCCGCCCGCGCGGTGAACGTCTTCGTCATCACCCCCCTGCGGGTGCTGTTCCTCGTCGTGCTGGTCGGCACGACGCTCGAGGTGCTCACCGAGCGCACGAGGGAGCAGCTCCGGCAGAACCGCTGGAGGAAGTCCTTGCGCGAGCACACCGTCGTCGTCGGCTACGGGACCAAGGGGCGCAGCGCGGTGCGTGCGCTGCTCGAGGACGGCGCCGACCCCGGGCAGATCGTCGTGGTCGACAACGACCCCGACCACATCGCGGACGCCACCGACGACGGCATCGCCGCCATCGCCGGCGACGGGACCCGCCCGGAGGTGCTGCGCCGGGCCGAGATCGACACGGCCGCCCGGGTGATCGTGGCGGTCCCGCGGGACGACGCCGCGGTCCTCGTGACGCTGACGGTGCGCCGGCACAACGAGGGCGCCTACATCGTGGCGGCCGTGCGTGAGAGCGAGAACGCCGGGCTGCTGCGTGACGGCGGTGCCGACGGCGTCGTCGTCTCGTCGGAGGCGGCCGGCCGGCTGCTCGGCGTGGCGGTCGCCAGCCCGTCCACCGGGGCCATCTTCGAGGACCTCCTGGTGCCCGGCCAGGGGCTCGAGCTCACCGAGCGCGAGGTGCTGCGCGAGGAGGTCGGGCTGTCTCCGCGGGAGACGCGCGACCTGGTCGTGGCGGTCGTCCGTGACGACCAGACGCTGATGTTCGACGCGGCGACGACGCTGCGGCTGCGCAAGGCCGACCGCGTCGTGGTGGTGCGGGTGGCCCCGCAGGAGCAGCCGGACCTGCCTCCGACGGGGCGCCCGACCGGCTGACACTCGCCGCCGCGGTGTCTTGACAAACTGGATGTTCGTGTCAGGCTGCCGCCGTGGCGCAGCGCACACCGACCCGCACCCTGCTGCTCGACGCCGCCGCTGACGCGGTGCTCGCCGGGGAGTGGTCGCGCACCCGGATGGCCGACGTCGCGCGGGCCGCCGGCGTGAGCCGGCAGACGCTCTACTACGAGTTCGGCAGCAAGGACGGTCTCGCGCAGGCGCTGGCGCTGCGCGAGGCCGAGCGGTACGTCGACGGTGCCGACGCCGCCCGGGCCGGGCACGACACCAGTCCGGCCGAGGCGCTGCGCGCCAGTGTCGAGTACACGCTGCGCGAGGCGGCCGACAACCCGCTGCTCAAGGCCGTGCTCACCGACAGCTCGGTCGAGGGCGGCGGCGGGCTGCTGCCGTACCTCACCAGCCGCGCCGAGCAGCTGCACGACGTCGCGACGCGGCGCACCGCCGCGCAGCTGCTCGCCCAGTGGCCGCGGCTGCTGGCCGACGACGTCCGCCTGGTCGCCGACGTCGTCACCCGGCTCACGATCTCGCACCTGCTCCTGCCCGGTGGCCGGCCGGAGCAGGTCGCCGACGACGTCGCCCGGCTGGTCGCCCGGGTGCTGCCCCTGCCCCCCGACCCGGCTGCACCCCAGGAGCGCGCGTGAGCACGCACGAGCTGTACTCCGTCCCCGTCGAGCACGCGACGTGGGACGTCGCGATGCAGGGCGCGTCCCGGTTCACCTGGGAGTACGACGACGGCCGCGACCGGCTGCTCGCCCTGTACCAGAAGGGCAAGGACAAGCAGTGGGACTCGGTGCACCGCATCGACTGGGACCTCGACGTCGACCCCGC
>DATMJH010000460.1:0-5802 GCA_035554015.1 Mycobacteriales bacterium | reverse complement strand
CGTGGGTGGTCGCCCGACTGTCGGACGACGCGCCGCCGCTGCTGTGGGACGTCCCGGACACCGAGATGCTGCTCGAGGTCGCCGACACGGTCGGCGCCGTGGCCATCGCGCTCGACGTCCCGATCGGCCTGCCGGACGACGGCGTGCGCGCGTGCGACGTCGCGGCGCGGCGCTCGCTGGCCCGGGGCGGCGGCGCGTCGTCGGTCTTCGCGGCGCCGACCCGCAGGGTGCTCTCGGCCACCGGCTACGCGCAGGCGCGCGCGCTGCAGCCGTCGCTGTCCGCGCAGTCGTTCGCCCTCGTCCCGCGCATCCGCGAGGTCGACGACGCCCTGCGCCGGCGCGGCCCCGCCGTCCACGACCGCGTCGTCGAGTGCCACCCCGAGGTCGTCTTCCGCCGCCTCGCCGGCTTCCCCGTGATCAGGAAGAAGTCCGCGGCCGGCGCACTGCAGCGCATCGGGGTCCTCACCGACGCGCTGGGCAGCCTGCCGCGCGTCGGCCCGGTCGGGGCCGCGATCGACGACGCCCTCGACGCGCTCGCCTGCGCCTGGACCGCCCGCCGCTGGGCCCGCGGCGAGGCCGACGTCCTCGGCGACGAGGTCGACGGCAAGGGCGTCCCCATGCGCATCGTCGTCTAGCCGCCGCGGAGCCCGGCGGCTCCCGGCAGCGACGTAGAGCGAGCGCAGCGAGCAGTCGCAGAGGGAACTGCCGGGCGCAGCGGCGGCCGCAACGCCCGGCGGTTCCCGGCAGCGACGTAGAGCGAGCGCAGCGAGCAGTCGCAGAGGGAACTGCCGGGCGCAGCGGCGGCCGCAACCAGCCGAGGCTCGGGTCAGAGCTGGAGCGACTTCACCTCGAGGAAGTCCTCGAGCCCGTGGACGCCGAGCTCGCGCCCGTTGCCGCTCTGCTTGTAGCCGCCGAACGGCGCCAGCGGGTTGAAGCGGCCGCCGTTGACGTCGACCATGCCCGTCCGCATGCGGCGGGCGAAGGCGACGGCGCGCTCCTGATCGGCGGAGAAGACACCCCCGGCGAGCCCGTACGGGGTGCCGTTGGCAATGCGCACGGCCTCGTCCTCGTCGGCGTACGGCAGCACGACGAGCACCGGGCCGAAGACCTCCTCCTGCTCGATGCGCGAGCCGGGCTCGACGTCGGCGAGCACGGTCGGCCGCACGTAGAACCCGCGGTCCAGGCCCTCCGGCCGCTCAGGCCCCCCGACGACGACCCGCGCGCCGTCGGCGACCGCCGCCTCGATGTGGTCGCGCACCTTCTTGTACTGGTTCGCGTTGGCCAGTGGCCCGACCTTGGTGCCCTCCGCCGTCGGCTCCCCGACGACGTACCGTGCGGCACCCTCGCGGCACAGCTCGAGCGCCTCCTCGTAGCGGTCGGCCGGCACGAGCATCCTCGTCCACGCCGTGCAGGTCTGCCCGCCGTTGATGAAGCAGTTCGCCAGGCCGACCTTCACCGCCTTGGCGAGGTCGGCGTCGTCGAGCACGACGAAGGCGCTCTTGCCGCCGAGCTCCTGCGCCACGCGCTTCACCGTGCCGGCAGCGACGGCCTGCACCCGCTTGCCCGCGGCCGTCGAGCCGGTGAACGAGACCATGTCGACGTCGGGGTGCGCCGCGATCGCCTCGCCGACCACCGGTCCGAGACCGGTGACGACGTTGAGCACGCCGTCGGGCAGGCCGACCTGCTCGAACACCTCGGCGAGCGCGAACGCCGACAGCGGCGCCACCTCGCTCGGCTTGAGCACCACCGTGCAGCCGGCAGCCAGCGCGGCGGCGACCTTGGCCACTACCTGGTGCAGCGGGTAGTTCCACGGCGTGATGGCGCCGACGACGCCGATCGGCTCCCGCACGACCAGCGAGTTGCCGATCTGCTCCTCCCACTCGTAGGTGGCGAGGACCTCCGCGTACGACCGCAGCACCTTCACCGGATTGCCGACCTGCACCGCTGTCGAGAACCACAGCGGCGTGCCCATCTCCGCGGTGATGATCGCGGCGACGTCGTCGGCCCGGGCGTGCAGCGCGTCGGCGGCGGCCGACAGCAGGCCGGCGCGGTCGGCCGGCGGCAGCGCGGCCCACGGCTCGAACGCGGCACGGGCAGCCGCGACCGCGGCGTCGACGTCGTCCGCAGTGCCGGCCGGGACGCTGCCGACCGGCTCCTCGGTGGCCGGGTCGACGACGACGATGGGCTCGCGTCCCTGTGCGCTGACCCACCGCCCGCCGATGAAGAACGCGGTCCGCTCCTGCACCTGGCACCTCCGTGGTCGGGACGCCCGACCCTACGTGGCGCCGGCAGGTCAGCGCGGGCTCGGCGCCTGCGCCGGAGCGGACGCCCGTTGCGCCGGCAGGCCGGCCACCCGCGGCATCGTGCGCAGGACGTCCCAGCCGTCGCGTGGCGGGTGCACGTCATCCTGCACCGGCAGCTCGGCGCCCGACCACGGCGTCGCGAGCGCGTCCGGGCACGGCGACGCGACCCAGCCGCACGCCTCGACCGACCAGTACGCCCCGCCCGCGCTGCTCATGGCAGCAGGGTGACGAGCCGGTGCCCGCCGGTCAACCGGTTCGGCCGAACTCGTCGCGGGTCAGTCGAACGACGGGCCCTCGGCGCGCGACCGCTTGAGCTCCCAGAAGTGCGGGAAGCCGGCCAGCAGCCGGGCCCCGTCCCACACCTGGCCGGCCGCCTCCCCCCGCGGGATGCGCGAGAGCACCGGACCGAAGAAGGCGACGCCGTCAACGTGGATCACGGGCGTGCCGACGTCCATGCCCACCGGCTCCATCCCGCGGGCATGGCTCTGCCGCAGCGCGTCGTCGTAGCCGTCGTCCGCCACCGTCTCGGCGAGCTCGACCGGCAGGCCGGCCTCCTCGAGCGCCGTCTCGTGCAGGTACGGGTCGTCGAGCTCGACGCCGCGCCGGTGGATGCGCTCGCCGTACGCGGTGTAGAGCGGCAGCAGCACCTGCGGCCCGTGCTGCGCCGCGGCGGCCACGCAGACGCGCACCGGGCCCCACGCGCGCTCCATCAGCGCGGCGTAGTCCGCCGGCATGTCGCGACCCTCGTTCAGCACCGACAGGCTCATGACGTTCCAGGTGACGGCGATCGGGCGCACCTGCTCGACCTCGAGCACCCACCGGGAGGTGATCCACGCCCAGGGGCATACCGGGTCGAACCAGAAGTCCACCTGCGTGCTGTCGGTCATGACCTGTTCCCTTGCACCCGCAACGGCCGTCGAAACCGGACACGGCACCCGAGCCCGGCGTGCCGCGTGGAAGGATCGCCCTTCCCCCGACCGGACAGCGAAGGGTGCTGGGTGAGCGAGAACGACCTGCGGCGCGACGAGGCGCAGCGGCGGGCACGGCTGCTCGAGGTCCGGTCGTACGACGTCGACCTCGACCTCACCGACGGCGCCGGCGGGCCCGGCGAGGGGACGTTCCGCAGCCGCACGACGGTGCGCTTCCGGTGCACCGAGCCGGGCGCCGCGGTGCACCTCGACGTGACGGCGAGCGGCATCAGGTCGGCCGTGCTGAACGACCGGCCCGTCGACGTCGCCGCGGCGTTCGACGGCCACCGCCTGCAGCTCGCCGACCTCGGCGACGACAACGTGCTCACGGTCGACGCCGACGCCGTGTACATGCGCACCGGCGAGGGCGTGCACCGCTTCGTCGACCCGGTCGACGACGCGGTGTACCTCTACACGCAGTTCGAGACCTTCGACGCGCACCGCATGTACGCGTGCTTCGACCAGCCGGACCTCAAGGCGGTGTTCCGGCTGTCGGTCCTGGCCCCGGCCGGGTGGGTCTGCGTCAGCAACGGCACCGTCGCCGAGCGCCCCGGCGACGGCGAGCCCGGCACCTGGCGGTTCACGGAGACGCCGCGCATCAGCACCTACATCACCGCCCTGGTCGCCGGCCCGTACGCGAGCGTGCACGACGAGCACGACGGCATCCCGCTCGGCCTGTACTGCCGGCGCTCCCTGTTCGAGCACCTCGACCCGGACGAGCTGTTCACCGTCACCAAGCAGGGGTTCGACTTCTTCCACCGCGTCTTCGACTACCGCTACCCCTTCGGCAAGTACGACCAGCTGTTCGTGCCGGAGTTCAACGCCGGGGCGATGGAGAACGCCGCGTGCGTCACCTTCCTCGAGGACTACGTCTTCCGCTCCAAGGTCACCGAGTCGGCGTACGAGCGCCGGGCCGAGACGGTGCTGCACGAGATGGCGCACATGTGGTTCGGCGACCTGGTCACGATGCGCTGGTGGGACGACCTGTGGCTCAACGAGTCCTTCGCCACGTACATGTCGGTGCTCGCCGAGGCCGAGGCCACCCGGTACACGCAGGCCTGGACGACGTTCGCGAACGTCGAGAAGAGCTGGGCCTACCGGCAGGACCAGCTGCCGTCCACGCACCCCATCGCGGCCGACATCCCCGACCTCGCCGCGGTGCAGCTGAACTTCGACGGCATCACCTACGCCAAGGGCGCCTCGGTGCTCAAGCAGCTGGTGGCGTGGGTCGGGCGCGAGCAGTTCCTGTCCGGCCTGCGGGCGTACTTCGCCAAGCACGCGTACGGCAACACCGAGCTGGCCGACCTGCTGCACGAGCTCGAGGCGGCCAGCGGCCGTGACCTGGCGGCCTGGTCGGCGCAGTGGCTGCAGACGGCCGGCGTCAACACCCTGCGCGCCTCCTTCGAGACCGACGACGACGGCCGCTTCACCTCCTTCGCCGTGACCCAGACGGCGCCCGAGCAGTGGCCGACGCTGCGGCCGCACCGCGTCGCCGTCGGCCTGTACGAGCTGCAGGGCGGCACGCTCGTGCGCACCGCGCGGGAGGAGCTCGACGTCGTCGGCGGGCGCACGGAGGTGCCCGCGCTCGTCGGGCGGGCGCAGCCCGACCTCGTGCTGGTCAACGACGACGACCTCACCTATTCCAAGATCCGGCTCGACGAGCGGTCGCTGCGCACGCTGGTCGACCACGTCGGCGACCTGCCGGACTCGCTGCCGCGGGCGCTGTGCTGGGCCTCGGCCTGGGACATGACCCGGGACGCCGAGCTGCCCGCGCGCGAGTACGTGCGCCTGGTGCTGAACGGCGTCGTCGTCGAGAGGGACATCGGCGTCGTGCAGTCACTGCTGCGGCTGGCGGTGCAGGCGGTCACCCTGTTCGCCGATCCGGCCTGGGCGTCGCGCGGCCGGGCCGACATCGCCGCGACCGCCCACGAGCAGCTGCGGCGGGCGGAGCCCGGCAGCGACCTTCAGCTCGTGTGGGCGCGCACGCTCGCCGGCGTCGCCACCGCCGACGAGCACCTGCAGCTCCTGCGCGACCTCGTCGCCGGCACCCAGACGCTGCCCGGCCTCACGGTCGACCCGGAGCTGCGCTGGCACTTCGTGCGCCGGCTGGCCGCCGTCGGCCTGCTCGACGACGACGCCATCGAGGCCGAGCTGCAGCGCGACCCGACGGCGGCGGGGCAGCGGCACGCCGCGGCCGCCCGCGCCGCCCGACCGACCCGCGAGGCCAAGGCCGAGGCGTGGCGGGTGGCCGTGGAGTCCGAGGACACGCCGAACGCCGTGCAGGCCGCCGTCATCAGCGGGTTCGTGCAGCCCGAGCAGCAGGACCTGCTGCGGGACTGGGTCGAGCCGTACTTCGCGTGCCTCGAGGAGGTCTTCCGCACCCGTACGCCGGAGATGGCGCAGAGCATCGGCGTCGGCCTCTACCCGGCAGTCGTCGTCGATCAGGCGGTCGTCGACCGCACCGACGCCTACCTCGCCGACCACGACCCCTCGGCGGCGGTGCGCCGGCTGCTGGCCGAGGGGTCGTGGTC
>DATMJH010000459.1:0-6199 GCA_035554015.1 Mycobacteriales bacterium | reverse complement strand
CCATCCGGCGCCCCATCCGGCGCCCGCCGCCTCGCCCGCCGCGGACGCCCTGGCGCAGTCGGCGTTCCTGCGTGCCTGCCGCCGCCAGCCGGTGCCGCACGTGCCGGTGTGGTTCATGCGCCAGGCGGGCCGGGCGCTGCCGGAGTACCGCGCGCTCCGCGAGGGCGTGCCGATGCTGGAGTCGTGCACGCGCCCGGAGCTCGTCACCGAGATCACGTTGCAGCCGGTGCGCCGGTTCGGCGTCGACGCCGCGATCTTCTTCTCCGACATCGTCGTCCCGCTCAAGGCGGTCGGCGTCGACCTCGACATCGTCCCCGGTGTCGGGCCCGTGGTCGCCGAGCCGTTCCGGTCGGCCGCCCACCTCGACCGGCTGCGGCCGCTCGCGCCCGACGACGTCGGCTACGTCGCCGAGGCCGTCCGGTCGCTGGTCGGGGAGCTCGGCGCGACGCCGCTCATCGGGTTCGCCGGCGCGCCGTTCACGCTGGCCAGCTACCTCGTCGAGGGCGGGCCGAGCAAGAGCCACGCCCGCACCAAGGCGCTGATGCTCGGCGACCCGTCGCTGTGGCACGCGCTGCTCGAGCGGCTGGCCGACATCACACTGACCTTCCTGCAGGTGCAGGCCGGCGCCGGCGCCTCGGCGGTGCAGCTGTTCGACAGCTGGGTCGGCGCGCTGCCGGCGGCGCGGTACCGCCAGAGCGTGCAGCCGCACAGCGCCCGCGTGCTGGCCGGGGTGGGGGAGAGCTTCCCGGGCCTGCCGCGCATCCACTTCGGCGTCGGCACCGGCGAGCTGCTGCGCGACATGGGCGAGGCGGGCGCCGACGTCGTCGGCGTCGACTACCGGCTGCCGCTGGACGAGGCGGTGCGCCGCATCGGGCCGGGCCGGGCCGTGCAGGGCAATCTGGACCCGGCCGTCGTCCTGGCGCCGGAGCAGGTGGTGCAGCGCGAGGTGCGGGCGGTGCTCGAGGCCGGCCGCGCGGCCGAGGGGCACGTGTTCAACCTCGGGCACGGGGTGCTGCCGGAGAGCGACCCGGGCGTGCTGGCCCGGGTCGTCGAGCTCGTGCACTCCGGTGGTCAGCCGGACTGACGTCGCGGGGCCGAGGGCAGCCCGCGGCCGCAGGCGACGGCGGCCAGCACCAGCACGACCGCGGCGCCGACCAGCGCCAGCCGGACCGACCCGACGTAGGACGCCTCGGCCGCACCGCGCAGCAGCAGCAGCGCCTCGAACGGCACGTCGCCGCCCGCGACGTCGAGCACCTCGTCGGCGGAGCCGCCTCGCAGCAGCACGTCGACCACGGCGTCGACCCGGCTGACCGGGACACCGGCTCCGCGCAGCCGCTCCGCGAGATCGGCGCCGAGCCGGGCGACCGCGAGCGCCCCGAGACCGGCCACCGCGACGACGCCGCCGAGCTCGCGCGCCACGTTGACGCTGGCGGCGGCCAGTCCCGACCGCGTCCTCGCGACGGCGTCGAGGGAGGCGGCGACGACCGGCGCCGTCGCGAGCCCGAGGCCGACGCCGCACACCCCGAGCGCGACGGCCAGCGCCGGGTCCGACAGCTCCTCGCGGACGACGGCGGCGAGCACGGCGACTGCAGCCGCGGCGAGAGCCAGTCCGGTCGCCGCGGGAGCGCGGGGTCCGCGGGCGGCCGCCCAGCGACCGGCCGGTGGAGCGGCCAGGACGAGCCCGGCGGTGAGCGGCAGCAGCCGCACCGCCGTCGGCACGGCGTCCAGCTGCTGCACGAGCTGCAGGAACAGGCTGAGGAACACCAGCAGCACGAACACCGCCAGGCTCGCCGCGAACGCCCCCGCCAGCGCGGTGAGGAAGCTCCGGTCGCGCAGCAGCGGCAGCGGCAGCACCGGGTCGGTCGCCCGGCGCTCGACGACGGCGAACAGCGCCAGCGTGACGAGCGCACCGGTGCCGGCGAGCACGACCGGGCGGCCCAGGCCGTCCCGGCCGGCCAGCACCACGGCGTACGTCGCGGCGGCCAGTCCGACGGCGACGAGCAGCTGGCCGGGCAGGTCGAGCCGGCGGCCGCGCTCCGGCGGGTCGCCGGCCGGCGCGACGAGCAGCACGAGCAGCACCGCGGCGCAGAGCGGCAGGTTGACCCAGAAGACCGACGGCCAGCCGTAGCGGTCGACGAGCACGCCGCCGACGAGCGGCCCCAGGACCAGCGCGGCGGCGCCGGTCGCGGCCCACAGGCCGACGGCGCGGGCGCGCGAGGTGCTCTCGGGGAAGGCGGCGGCGAGCACGGCCAGGCTGCCCGGCAGCACGAGCGCGGCGCCGGCTCCCTGCACCGCGCGAGCCGCCACGAGCGACTCCGAGGAGCCGGCGAGCGCGCACGCCGCCGAGGCGGCCGCGAACACGACCAGGCCCGCGGCGAGCACCCGTCGGCGCCCCGCGACGTCGGCGAGCGTCCCGCCGGTGAGCAGCAGGGCTGCCAGCGCGACGGTGTAGGCCGTGACGACGCCCTGCAGCGCGGCGACGCCGGCGCCGAGATCGCGCTGCACGTCGACGATCGCGACGGCGACCACGGTGTTGTCGAGCGTCGCGGTGAACGCGGCGAGCGAGGTGGCGACCAGCACGAGCGCCTGCAGCGGTCGGCCCGTCACCGGCAGCAGCGTACGGGCGGTGCGCCCTACGCTGACGGCACCGTGCTCGCCCTCCCGCCCCCGACGTCGTGACCGCGTCCGCCGCGCGGCCGCGTGTCGTCGTGGTCGGCGGCGGCATCGCCGGGTTGAGCGCCGCCGCGGAGGCCGCGCGGCTGCGCCCGGACGCGTCGGTCGTCGTGCTGGAGGCGGCCGACCGCGTCGGCGGCAAGCTGCGCGGCAGCGAGGTCGGCGGCGTGCTCGTCGACGAGGGCGCCGACAGCATGCTCGCCCGCACGCCCGACGCCGTCGACCTCGCCCGCGCCGTCGGGCTGGGAGAGCGGCTGGTCGCGCCGCGGACCGCTGCCGCGGGGGTCGTCGTGCGCGGCGCCGTGCGGCCACTGCCCGCCGGCACGGTGCTCGGCGTGCCCGCCGACGCGTGGGCGCTCGCGCGCAGCGGCGTGCTCGACCGCGCTGCCCTCGCGCGGGTGCTGCTGGAGCCGGCGCTGCCGGGCCGGCCGGTCGAGCACGACGTCGCCGTCGGCGCGCTGGTCGGCCGGCGGCTCGGCCGGCAGGTCGTCGAGCGGCTGGTCGACCCGCTGCTCGGCGGCGTGTACGCCGGCTCGGCCGACCACCTGTCGCTGCGGGCCACGGTGCCGCAGCTGGCCGCGGCCGCGGCCGGGCACCGCAGCCTGCTCCGCGCCGCCCGTGAGGCTCGGCCCGCCGCCGCCCCGGCCGGTCCCGTGTTCGCCGGTCTGGTCGGGGGGCTGGGCGCGCTGCCCGACGCCGTCGCCGCCGCGAGCGGCGTCGACGTGCGGGTGCGCACGACGGTGCGCGAGCTGCACCGCACAGCCACCGGCTGGCGCCTGGTCACCGGTTCGGCCGCCGACCCCGCAGCCGTCGAGGCCGACGCCGTCGTGCTGGCCGTTCCGGCCGCACCGGCCGCGCGGCTGCTGCGGGCCGTGGCGCCGCACGCGGCGGCCGACCTCGGCGGCGTCGAGTACGCGAGCGTGGCCGTCGTGACGCTCGTGCTGGACGGGCCGGCGCCCGGCCGCGGCAGCGGCTACCTCGTGCCCGCCACGGAGGGCCGCAGCACCAAGGCCGTCACCTTCACCTCCCGCAAGTGGGCGCACCTGGACGCCGGTCCCGCCGTGGTGCGGGCCAGCCTGGGACGTGCCGGCGAGGCCGCGGTGCTGCAGCGGCCCGACCCCGACCTCGTCGACGTCGTCGTCCGCGAGCTCGCCGACGTCGTCGGGCCGCTGCCGCCGCTGCTCGGGACCCGGGTGACGCGGTGGGGCGGGGGGCTCCCGCAGTACGCCGTCGGGCACCTCGACCTGGTCGCCCGCGTCCGCGCCGCGGTCGAGCCGCTGCTCGGCCTGGCGCTGGCCGGGGCGGCGCTCGACGGCGTCGGCGTGCCCGCCTGCGTGGCAGGCGGCCGGCGGGCGGCGGCCGCCGCTCTCGCCGGTCTCGCGGGGGCGGACGGCCAGCGGGCTGGCGCAGAATGGTCGGCATGACGTCGCCGACTCCCCAGGACGCACGGCCCGAGGCCGCGAAGGCACGCGAGCTCAACGAGCAGCTGCTCTACACGATGTACGCGGTGTTCCGCGTCGAGCAGCGGCTGCCGGACGGATCGCGTCAGGCGCTCGCCGAGGAGTTCGCGGACTTCCTCGACGCCGCCCTGCAGAAGGACGTCTACACCCGCGGCACCTACGACGTCAGCGGCTTCAAGGGCGACGCCGAGCTGCTCGTGTGGTGGACCTGCCCGGACGTCGACCTGCTGCAGGAGACCTACAACCGGTTCCGCCAGACCGGGCTCGGTCGCCACCTGGCGCCGGTGTGGTCGGCGATCGGCCTGCACCGGCCGGCCGAGTTCAACCGCAACCACATTCCCGCCTACGTGCGGCGCGAGGACCCGAAGAAGTACGTCTGCGTGTACCCGTTCAACCGCTCGCTCGAGTGGTACCTGCTGCCCGACTACGAGCGCCGGGGCATGCTCTCGGAGCACGGCGTGATGGGCCGCGAGTAC
Source organism: Mycobacteriales bacterium (assembly GCA_035554015.1). Lineage (GTDB taxonomy): Bacteria > Actinomycetota > Actinomycetes > Mycobacteriales > SCTD01 > DATLGD01. Next base: position 1,590 of record DATMJH010000459.1, on the reverse strand, counting down.
GAGGACGTGCGCGCCAACACCGTGGCGGCGTTCGGGCTCGGCGACTACGAGTGGCTGCTCGCCTTCGAGGCCGACGAGATGCACCGCATCACCGACTGCCTGCGCCACCTGCGGGGCTCGCGCGCCCGGCTGCACACCAAGCTCGAGACGCCGTTCTGGTCGGGCATCCGCAAGCCGGCGGGCGACGTCGTCGCCGGACTGCCGTAGCCGCCCGAGGGTCGCGCTACAGCTCGTCGACGAGCGCGAGCCAGTCCTCGCCGTAGAGAGCGCCCTCCTCACCGGGCGTCTCGCTCCCGTCCACCGGGACCTCGAACCACACGGCCTTGGACCACTCGCCGCGTCCGGGGGAGCAGCCCCACGCCACCGACAGGGTCTCGACCAGACCCAGCCCTCGTCCGGTGCCCGCCTCGACGCCGTACCGGCGCCGCACCGCCCGGCCGCTCGAGCCGTCGAGCACGGTCACCCGGACGACGTCGGCGCGGCGCTCGACCTGCACCTCGAAGTCGGTCCGGGCGTGCAGCACGACGTTGGTCGTCAGCTCGCTCACCAGCAGGGTGGTCGTGTCGACGAGGTGGTCGAGCCGCCAGTCGGTCAGTGCGCGGCGGACCGCGCTGCGCGCGCGACCGGTGCTGTCGGGCACGGGCGGCAGGCGCACGTCGACCTGCGCATGCCCGACCTCCACGACGCATCCCTCCCGCCCCGGGACAGGGCACGGAACGTTGTCATGCTCCCCGTCATCGTCCGCGATGAACCCGGCGGCGGTTCGGCCGATCCGCCCCCGTTCGACTGGGCCGTTCGGAGCAGCCCCCGCTCAGGAGCCGCCGGGCTCCAGCCGCAGGCTGACGCTGTTCATGCAGTAGCGGTCGCCGGTCGGCGTCTGCGGGGCGTCGTCGAAGACGTGACCGAGGTGCGAGCCGCAGCTCGCGCACCGCACCTCCGTCCGCACCATGCCCAGGGTGCGGTCCTCGAGCAGCTCGACGGCGTCGTCGCTGGTCGGTGCGTAGAAGCTCGGCCAGCCGCAGTGCGAGTCGAACTTGGTGTCGCTGCGGAACAGCTCGTTGCCGCAGGCGCGGCAGGAGTAGACACCGACGGTCTTCGTCTCGTTGTACTCGCCGGTCCACGGGCGCTCGGTGCCGGCCTGGCGCAGCACGTGGTACTCCTCGGGCGACAGCTCGGCGCGCCACTCGTCCTCGGTCTTCTGCACGGGGTAGCTGCGAGTGCTGTCCATGTCTGCTCCAGCGTTCTGCCGCGCCGGGGTGTTCCGCGGGCCGATCAGCCCGCGCAGTCGTCGTCGCACCGGCCCAGCGTGGCACCGGGTGGGGCCCGGCGCTCGTCGGCCTACGCTCCGCGCGTGCCGTCGCCGTTCGTGGAGCTCGCGGTCGAGACGCCGTCCGGCGACCGGACCGTCAAGGTCACCAACCCGGAGAAGACCTACTTCTCCGGGCTTCCGGCGGGGCGCGGCCGCAAGCTCGACCTCGTCGAGTACTACCTGGCGGTCGCCGACGGCGTCGTGCGTGGTGTGCGTGAGCGGCCGACCGTGCTCAAGCGCCACCCGGGCGGCGCGGACAGCGAGCCGATCTACCAGAAGCG